>JBEVJQ010000450.1:0-3030 GCA_040510055.1 Burkholderiaceae bacterium
AGCGCGGCCGTTCGCTCGGCCTGCCCGTGGTGCTGGACGGCGAGATGGGCAATGCCGCGCTGCTGCGCCGGCTGGTGCCGCTTGCCGACCATCTGATCTTTTCCGAGCCTGGCTTCGCCGAATGGATCGGCCGCCCGGTACCGATGGAGGCGGTGGCGGAGGATCTTGCGGCGCTGGTGGCAGCCGGCGCGACACTGGCGGCCGTCACCCACGGTGAACGCGGCGTGGTCTTCTGCGTCCGGGGCCACTGCGGTCATCTCGCGGCCGTGCCCGTGAAGGCGGTCGAGACCCTGGGCGCCGGCGATGTTTTTCACGGCGCCTACTGTCTGGCGCTGGCCGAAGGGTCGTCGCTCGAGGCAGCGCTGGGGTTCGCGGCCGCTGCCGCGGCGCTGAAGTGCAGCCGAAGCGGTGGTCGCGCCGGCTTGCCGCACCGGGCCGAAGTCGACGCGCTCGCGCGACTGCGCGAGCCGGCGATCATCGGATGACGAGGACGGCGATCTTCGTATGGGAGAGGACCTTCTGGGTCTCGCTTCCGAGCAGCAACGCACCGAGCCCACGTCGGGCATGAGAGGCCATCACGATCAGGTCGCAGCCGCCCTTCTCGGCCAGGGCGATCAGGGTCTCGTGCGGGGCATCGCCATAGTCGAAGACCACCGACGTCGTGACCCCGGCGGCTTCGGCACGCTCCCGGCCGTGCGTGAGGATCTTGTCGGCTGCTTCGCGGACCCGCTGTTCGTGCTCCTCGGGCGAAACCAGGGTGGCGGGGACGATGTCGCCGGCGTACACCGGTGGCGAGTACGGGATCCCGATGTGCGCGATCGTCAGCCGCGCCTTGAGGCTCGCAGCAAGTTTGATTCCGCAGCCCACCGCCTTGTCGGCGAGTTCGGAACCATCGGTAGCGGCCATGATGTGGCTGTACATGGTGACTCTCCTCGTCGGCCCAGGGGCCGTTCGCCTGTTCAGGATAACGCTGGGCGCGGGCCGCGCGTATCGGAAAACGTCGCATCCAAGGGATAGTGATGACGGGACCGTCGGAATGGTTGCGGGCGGCGGAGGTTGCCCCGCTCGAGTGCCAGCGCGACGAGTTTTCGTTGCCCCAGGGCATGGTCTACCTCAATTGCGCCTATATGGGGCCGCTGCCCAATTCGGTTCGCGACGCGGGTGCCAGGGCGCTGGCCGCACGCGCGTCGCCGGCCGGAATCGGGGCCGAAGCGTTCTTCGAGCCGGCCGAGCGTGCCCGCCGGGGCTGTGCGGCGCTGGTCAATGCCGACCCCGAGCGAACCGCGCTCGTCACCAGTACGGCCCAGGCGGTGGCGCTTGCCATTCGCAACCTGGCGATCGCCCCAGGCCGCACCGTTGTCGTGCCGGGCGAGCAGTTCCCCAGCAACGTGCTTGGCTGGCGTCGACTCGCTCGAACCGGCGTCGAGCTGAAGACGGTGCCCCGCCCCGAGGACGACGCGGCACTGGCCGCAGGCCTGTCGGTCGCCGGCCTCTGGAACCGGCGTCTGGTCGAGGCGATCGACGAGCGCTGCGCCGCGGTGGCGATCGAGCCCGGCCACTGGACGGACGGCGCCCGGTTCGATCTCGAAGCCCTAGGGGCGCGGGCACGCGCCGTTGGCGCTGCCGTCATCGTCGATGCAACCCAGTTCGTCGGCGCAATGGCGTTGGACGTAGCGCGACTGCAGCCGGATCTGCTGGTCGCGCACGCCTACAAGTCGATGCTGTCGCACTACGGCCTGGGCTTCGCGGTATTCGGGCCGCGATTCGCCGAAGATGACGCGATGGTGCCGCTCGACGAGCACTGGATGGTCCGGCGCGACGCCGAGATCTTCACCCAGCTGGTCGACTACCAGGACGCATTTGCCCCGGGAATGCGCCGGTTCGACACCAACGTTCGCGCCAGCACCGTCCTGGTCGAGTCATTGGCCGAGGCGACGCGCCGGCTGCAGGACTGGCGGCCGGAGCGGGTCGAGGCTCGATGCCGGCGGGTCAGCAAGGCCTTCGACGCGGCGGCGCGCGGCCTGGGCTACGGCGCGGCCGAACCGGCCGATCGAACCGCCAATCTGTTCGGCCTGCGGGCGCCCGCTGGTACCGACCTCGAGGCCCTGCGCCAGCGGCTCCGCTCAGAAAACATCTACGTCTCGATCCGGGGCGAGTCGCTCCGGGTCTCGCTGCACGTCTACAACGATGACGGCGATCTCGAGACGCTGGTGCGCGCACTGGCCGCCTGAAGTCGCGCCGCCAGCTCGGCGCCCTCGACCGGCTCGCCGTCGAGCAGATAACCCTGGAACTGGTCGCAGCCGAGTTCGCGCAACGCCGCCAGCTGGGCATCGGTCTCGACGCCTTCGGCCACGACCCGCAAATCCAGGGCACGGCCCAGCGCAATGATCGCGCCGACGATCACCATGGCCTGGCGATCGCGGGCGAGGTCGCGAACGAACGAGCGATCGATCTTGAGCTCGTCGAGCGGGAAGCTGCGCAGGTAGGCCAGCGACGAATACCCGGTTCCGAAGTCGTCGAGCGACAGCTCGACGCCCAGTGCCTTGAGCGCCCGGAGCTGCGCGAGCGCGTCCTGTCCCTCGTCGATCAACAGCGTCTCCGTCAACTCGAGCGTAACGCGCGAGCCGGCGAGGCCGGTGTCGCGCAGGATCGCGGCAACGGCCGGCGCGATGTCGCCGAGGCCGAACTGCAGCGCCGACAAGTTGATCGCCATCCGCAGTGGCGCTCGCGTCCGTGTATCCGCTTCGCGGCCCCTGCCGGCGCTATTGCTGCATTTTTGGCCGCCGCCCCGGCCTTCGTCCTCGCCGCCGTCGCCGTTGCAACCGGCGAGCACCGCGTCCCATTCGACCAGCTGCCTGCAGCCCTTCTCGAGCACGCGGCGGCCGATCGCCGCGACTAGGCCCGATTCCTCGGCCAGCTCGATGAAACTGGACGGCTGAAGCAGCCCGCGTTGCGGGTGCGCCCAGCGGACCAGCGCCTCGGCACCGACGATATCGAGCGTGCGCACGTCATGCTTGGGCTGATAGTGGA
>JBEVJQ010000451.1:0-4527 GCA_040510055.1 Burkholderiaceae bacterium
GAGGCTTGAGCGACAGGGCGCCGGCCGACCTGGAGGCGCTGGTCGTCGCTACCCGCTTGTCGTCTCCTACCTGCTGGTCGTCGCTACCTGCTGCCGTAGCCACCTGCTGGTCGTCGCTACCTGCTGCCGTAGCCACCTGCTGGTCGCAAGCCACGCGCTGGTCGTAGCGACCGTGTCGCCAGAACTGGAGCGAGCGGACAGGCTCACGGCTCCGGTGGAGAGCATGGACCGTCATCGAGCGGTCGCCCGCCGCCGCGAAACAGCCCGAGCAAGCGCCGGGCGGCAACGGGCGGCGCATCCCGACCCGCGGCGACGGCCTCGAGCGTCGCGGCAAGATCGCCGCTGACGGCCGGATGCGAGCGAAACTCCCCCTCGAGTCGCGACCGGACCAGATCCCACATCCAGTCCAGAGCCTGACCTCGACGACGCTTCTCGAAGCGGCCGCTCTCGCGCCGTGCTCTCGCTTCGTCCAGCACCGTCGACCAGAACCGGTCGATGCCGTCGTCGTCCAGCGCGCTGGCGCGCATCACCGGCGGCGCGCCGCGGCCCTCGCCCAGGATTCGCAGCGACGACGCAATCTGGGTCTGGGCGCGCAGCGCCGCCGCCGGATCGATATCGGCCTTGTTGATGACCACCAGGTCCGCCAGTTCGAGGATGCCCTTCTTGATGGCCTGCAGCTCGTCACCGGCATTGGGCAATTGCAGCAGCGCAAGCATGTCGGTCATGCCGGCCACCGCGCTCTCGCTCTGGCCGACGCCGACCGTCTCGACCACGATCACGTCGAAGCCGGCGGCCTCGCAGAGCAACATCGCTTCGCGCGTCATTCGCGCGACGCCGCCCAGCGTGCCGGCCGACGGGCTCGGGCGGATGAATGCAGACGGCTCGGCGGCGAGCGCGAGCATTCGCGTCTTGTCGCCGAGGATCGAGCCCCCTGACAGGGTAGACGATGGATCGATCGCGAGCACCGCGATCCGGTGGCCGGCCGCGATCACGTGGCGGCCGAGCGCCTCGATGAAGGTCGACTTGCCGACGCCTGGCACACCGGAGATGCCGAGCCTGAGCGATCGCCCGGTGCGCGACAGCACGGCCTGCAGCAGCGCATCGGCAGCGTCGCGGTGATCGGCCCGCGTCGATTCGACCAGGGTGATCGCCTTGGCGAGCGCGCGGCGCTCGCCACGCGCAAGCGCGTCGCCCAGGCCGGCCGGCGCGCCGGTCACCGCACGGTCCACCGCCGGCCCGTCGCCGCTAGCCCGCCAGCGCCTGCTCGATCTTGTCGAGCACGTCCGCCGCGCTGGCCGGGATGGTGGTGCCCGGCCCGTAGATTCCCTTGACGCCCGCCTCGTAGAGAAAGCCGTAGTCCTGGCGCGGGATGACGCCGCCGACGAAGACGACGATGTCGTCCGCGTCTTCGGCCTTCAGTGCCGCGATGATCGCCGGCACCAGCGTCTTGTGCCCGGCGGCCAGCGTGCTGACGCCGATCGCGTGGACATCGTTCTCGATCGCCTGCCGCGCGCATTCCTCGGCGGTCTGGAACAGCGGCCCGATGTCGACGTCGAACCCGAGGTCGGCAAAGCCGGTGGCCACGACCTTGGCGCCGCGATCGTGTCCGTCCTGGCCGAGCTTGGCGATCATCACCCGCGGCCGGCGACCCTGGGCGGTGGCGAACGCCTCTATGCGCGTGCGGACCTGTTGCCACGCACGGGCCGCGCCGTCGCCACTTCCGTCGCCGCCATCGCCGCCGCTACCGCCGCCACCGCTCGAGCCGCTACCGCCGCGATCGGCGCCGTCGCCACCTTCGGCGTACGCTGCAGCGTAGACGCCGGTCACCTTCTGGATCGTGGCAGTGTGCCGGCCCCAAGCCCGCTCGAGCGCGTCGCTGACCTCGCCGACGGTCGCCCTCGCCCGCACCGCGTCGATCGCCAGGCCCAGCAGGTTGTCGTCACTGTGCTCGTCCCTGGCGCACGCCGTCAACGCGGCCAGCGCTCGCTCCACGGCCGCGCCGTCGCGACTGGCGCGGATCCGTTTCAGGCGCTTGATCTGATTTTCTCGGACCGCGTGGTTGTCGATGTCGAGGATCTCGATCGGCGAATCCTCGCCCGGCCGGAACTTGTTGACGCCGACGATCACGTCGCGACCGGAATCGATCCGCGCCTGCTTCTCGGCGGCGCTGGCCTCGATCCGGCTCTTGGCCCACCCGCTCTTGACGGCCTCGGTCATCCCGCCCATGGCGTCGACCTCCTCGATGATCGCCCAGGCCTTGTCGGCCATCTCGCGAGTCAGCGACTCCATCAGGTAGCTGCCGGCCCAGGGGTCGATCACGTTGGCGATGTGGGTCTCCTCCTGGATGATCAGCTGCGTGTTGCGCGCGATCCGGGCACTGAACTCCGTCGGCAGCGCGATCGCTTCGTCGAGCGCATTGGTGTGCAGGCTCTGCGTGCCGCCGAACACTGCAGCCATCGCCTCGATCGTCGTGCGCACGACGTTGTTGAACGGGTCCTGTTCGGTCAGGCTCCAGCCCGAAGTCTGGCAGTGGGTTCGCAGCATCAGGCTCTTCGGGGTCTTGGCGCCGAACCCGGACATGATCCGGTGCCAGAGCAGCCGGGCAGCGCGCATCTTGGCCACTTCGAGATAGAAGTTCATCCCGATGGCCCAGAAGAACGACAGCCGCCCGGCGAAGGCATCGACGTCGAGCCCCTTGGCCAGCGCCGTCTTCACGTACTCCCGGCCATCGGCCAGGGTGAACGCCAGTTCCAGCACCTGGTTGGCCCCGGCCTCCTGCATGTGGTAGCCGGAGATCGAGATCGAGTTGAAGCGCGGCATATGCCGCGCCGTGTAGGCGATGATGTCACCGACGATCCGCATGCTCGGCAGCGGCGGATAGATGTAGGTGTTGCGGACCATGAACTCCTTGAGGATGTCGTTCTGGATGGTCCCTGCGAGCTGGTCCTGCTTGACGCCCTGTTCCTCGGCGGCGACGACATAGCCGGCCAACACCGGGAGCACGGCCCCGTTCATCGTCATCGACACCGACACCCGGTCGAGCGGGATCCCGTCGAACAGGATCTTCATGTCCTCGACGCTGTCGATCGCGACGCCAGCCTTGCCGACATCGCCCGTGACTCGCGGATGGTCGCTGTCGTAACCGCGGTGGGTGGCGAGGTCGAAGGCCACCGATACCCCCTGCCCGCCGGCAGCGAGCGACTTGCGGTAGAAGTCGTTCGATGCCTCGGCCGTGGAAAAACCGGCGTACTGGCGGATCGTCCACGGCCGCACCGCATACATCGTCGGCTGGGGGCCGCGGAGATAGGGCGGGAATCCCGGCAGGGTGTCGGTGTCGGGCAGGTCCTCGATGTCGGCTGCGGTGTAGAGCGGCTTGACGACGATGCCGTCGGGGGTATGCCAGTTGAGCATCGACACGTCGCCGCCCGGCGCCGAGCGGCTCGCCGCCTTGCGCCAGTCGTCGAGCGTCGGCCGCGACGTGGCGCTACCTCGGTCTGGCTTCGCCGGCCCGCCGGCTGCGCCTGCCCCGGACTCGGTCGAATCGGTCCTGCGGTCGGCGTTCATCCGGCCTCCAGTCAATGGGTTGCGAACCAGACCATTTTACGGTGGGCCGGCCCAGAGCATCGCGAGCCCCGGTCGCGGCCGATGACGGGTCCGACGTCGCCGCGGATGCGTGCGCCAGGAACGTGCCCTGGACGGCAGCGCGCCCCGCGGCGACTCGAGTGTCCGCCGCGGGGCGCTGGTCAGTCCAAACGGCGACCCGTGAGAGCCAGCCCTTCGACCGAGCCAGTTGGGACTGGCCCCGGCACTCGCCGACGGGCCAGCCCCAGACCGAAACGGCCTCGGACGATCAGGCGGCCTTGCGATCGAGCAGTTCGACGCCCTTGCCGCCGTTGATGGCGATCCGGCGCGGCTTCATCGCTTCCGGCACTTCGCGTACCAGGTCGATGTTCAGCAAGCCGTTTTCCAGCGAAGCACCGACCACCTTGACGTGCTCGGCCAGCTGGAACCGGTGGGTGAAGTCACGGGCAGCAATGCCGCGGTGCAAGAACTTCGGCTGCACTTCGGCGCGGCTCTTGCGCCCGACGATCTTCAGGCCATCCTGCTCGATTTCGATATCCAGTTCCGACTGGTCGAACCCGGCTACGGCCATGGTGATACGGTACTTGTCTTCACCGGCCAGCTCGATGTTGTACGGCGGATAGCTCGGCTGCGAGTCCGAGCGCAACGTCGACTCGACGAGACTGGCGAGGCGGTCGAAGCCGATGGCGGAACGATAGAGCGGAGCGAAATCGAAAGTGGTCATTTTCATATCCTCCAATTGCACGCGATAAGGGTTCGGGCCCGGTTGCGGCGCCCGACTGGAAGATAGGATCGGCTCATCCGGTTTAAAGCCCCTTTTTTTCTAGAGCACGTAGCGCGACAGGTCCTCGTTGCGGGCCACCTCGCCCAATCGTTCGTCGACGAACGGCGCGTCGATGATCACCGTCTGGCCCGACCGGCGTGTCGCATGGAACGACACCTCTT
>JBEVJQ010000452.1:0-5495 GCA_040510055.1 Burkholderiaceae bacterium
GGATCGTGGTCGACGGTCACGACGTGACCGGAGTTCCGGTTCGCCAGCGCAACGTGGCGATGGTCTATCAGCAGTTCATCAACTACCCGTCGATGACGGTGTTCGACAACATTGCTTCGCCGCTGCGCCTGGCTCGCGCGCCCGACACTGACACCCGCGTCCGGGCGCTGGCGAAGCGGCTCCACATCGAGCCGTTCCTCTCGCGCCTGCCGGCCGAACTGTCCGGCGGCCAGCAGCAACGGGTGGCGCTGGCGCGGGCGTTGGCCAAGCGGGCGCCGCTGATGCTGCTGGACGAGCCCCTGGTCAACCTCGACTACAAGCTGCGCGAGGAGTTGCGCGACGAACTGACCCAGTTGTTCGCCAGCGGGAACGCCACCGTGGTCTACGCCACCACCGAGCCCGGCGAGGCGCTGCTGCTCGGCGGGCACTGCGCAGTCCTCGACGCCGGTGAACTGCTGCAGTACGGGCCGACCGCCGAGGTGTTCCGCCGACCACGATCGCTGCGGGTGGCGCGCGCGTTCAGCGACCCGCCGATGAACCTGCTGGCCGCCGAACGCGAGCCGGCGGGGGTGCGGCTCGCCGACGGCGGGCGGCTCGCGGGCGGCGTCCGGCTCGCCCTGCCGCTGCCCGAGGCGCGCGACGCCCGCTGCACCGTCGGATGGCGGGCGGGCGTATTGCGCTTGCGGCCGCGGCCCGGCGACATCAGCCTGCCGGGAACGGTCGAGCTGACCGAACTGTCCGGCTCGGACAGTTTCGTTCACCTGAGCACCGGCGTCGGTGGCCTGGTCGCGCAGCTCACCGGTGTCCACGAGTTCGAACCGGGGACGCGCCTGACGCTGCACGCGGCGCCGGCCGACGCCTACGTCTTCGATGCGGGCGGCGAGCTGCTGCGCGCGCCGGCAAGCTGAGATGGCACGGATCGAACTCGACCTCGCCCACGCCTACGGACCGGACCCGAAGGACGATGCCGACTACGCCCTGCTGCCGCTGAAGCTGGATTTCGCGGACGGTGGCGCCTACGCGCTGCTCGGCCCGTCGGGCTGCGGCAAGACGACGATGCTCAACATCATCTCCGGACTGATCGTCCCGTCGCACGGCACCGTCCGTTTCGACGGCCGCGACGTGACCCGGACCACGCCGCAGCAACGGAACATCGCCCAGGTGTTCCAGTTCCCGGTCATCTACGACACGATGACAGTGGCTCAGAACCTCGCGTTTCCCCTGCGCAACCGCGGCCTCGCGCCGGGGCGAATCGCGGCCCGCGTCGGCCAGATCGCCGAGATGCTGGAACTGAGTGGCCACCTCGACCAGCGTGCGGCGCGGCTGGCGGCCGACCAGAAGCAGAAGATCTCGCTCGGCCGGGGGCTTGTCCGCGAGGACGTCGCCGCGGTACTGTTCGACGAGCCGCTGACCGTGATCGATCCGCATCTCAAGTGGCAGCTTCGGCGCAAGCTCAAGCAGGTCCACCGCGAATTGAAGCTGACGCTGATCTACGTCACCCACGACCAGGTCGAGGCGCTGACCTTCGCCCGCCAGGTCGTCGTAATGACTCGCGGCCAGGTGGTGCAGATGGCGCGTCCCGATGAGCTGTTCGAGCGGCCGGCCCATCCCTTCGTCGGGCACTTCATCGGGTCGCCCGGGATGAACTTCCTGCCGGCGCGCGTTGCCGCCGGAGCGCTGACGGTCGCCGATACACCCGTGGACGGGCGGGCCGGACGGCTGCCCGATGGCGAGTTCACCGTCGGGATCCGACCCGAATACCTGGCGCTGGTCGCCATCGGCACGCCGGGGTCGGTACCGGCCGTCGTCAGGCGCGTCCAGGACATCGGCACCTACCGGCTCGTCACGCTCGATGCCGGCGGTCACAAGCTCAAGGCGCGGATTCCGGCCGAGGCACCTGTCCCGGCGATCGATGCCGTGATCGGCGCGGCCGTCATCACGGCGCAGACCTGCTACTACGACGCCCGGCAGGCGCTGGTGTCGTGAGGCGCGCGATGAGCCGCCCCGGATGAGCGCCGAGCAGAAGCCCGCCAACCAGCGCGCCTGGTGGCTCGTGGTCCCGGTCATCGTCTGCGTCGCGTTTTCGGCGATCCTGCCTTTGATGACCGTCGTCAACTATTCGGTCCAGGACATCATCTCGCCCGAGCGGCGCGTGTTCGTCGGCACCGAATGGTTCGCCTCGGTGATGCGCGACGAAGAGCTGCACGCGGCGCTGTGGAACCAGTTGCGCTTCTCGCTCGCTGTCCTGGTGGTCGAGATCCCGCTCGGGATCGCGCTCGCGCTCGCGATGCCGGCGACCGGCTGGAAGGCCTCGGCGACGCTGGTCATCATCGCCCTGTCCCTGTTGATCCCGTGGAACGTCGTCGGCACGATCTGGCAGATCTTCGGACGCGCCGACATCGGCCTGATGGGTCACCTCCTGCAACGGCTGGGGATCGACTACAACTACACCGGCAACGCCAGCCACGCCTGGCTCACGGTGTTGTTGATGGACGTCTGGCACTGGACGCCGCTGGTGGCGCTGCTGGCCTACGCCGGGCTGCGATCGATACCGGACGCCTACTACCAGGCGGCCCGAATCGACGGCGCCAGTGCATTCGCGGTGTTCCGCTACATCCAGCTGCCGAAGATGCGCGGCGTCCTGATGATTGCCGTGCTGCTGCGCTTCATGGACAGCTTCATGATCTACACCGAGCCGTTCGGTCTCACCGGCGGCGGCCCCGGCAACGCCACCACGTTCCTCAGCCAGTACCTGACGCAGAAGGCCGTCGGCCAGTTCGACCTGGGCCCGGCGGCCGCGTTCTCGCTGATCTATTTCCTGATCATCCTGCTGCTCTGCTTCATCCTCTACAACTGGATGCAGCGGGTCGGCACGGCGCAGAAGGAGGGTCCCGATGAATGAGATGCCGGGCCGGCGGCGCTTTCGCAAGCGCAACCTGTTCCTCGTGGCCTACCTGGTGTTCGCGCTGCTGCCGATCTACTGGATGGTCACGATGAGCCTAAAGACCAACAACGAGATCCTGTCGAGCTTCAGTCTCTGGCCGCGGACGGTGAGCTGGGACAGCTACCTGACGATCTTCACCGATCCGGCCTGGTACTCGGGCTACATCAACAGCCTGATCTACGTCTGCATCAACACCGTGATCTCGGTCACGGTCGCCCTGCCGGCAGCCTACGCCTTCTCGCGCTACAGCTTCATCGGCGACAAGCACGTCTTCTTCTGGCTGCTGACCAACCGGATGACGCCCCCGGCCGTGTTCCTGTTGCCGTTCTTCCAGCTCTACTCGACGGTCGGGCTGATGGACACGCACATCGCCGTGGCGCTCGCCCACCTGCTGTTCAATGTTCCGCTGGCGGTCTGGATCCTCGAGGGGTTCATGTCCGGCGTGCCGCGCGAGATCGACGAGACCGCCTACATCGACGGCTACTCGTTCCCGCGGTTCTTCGTGACCATCTTCCTGCCCTTGATCAAGGCCGGGGTCGGGGTGGCGGCGTTCTTCTGCTTCATGTTCTCGTGGGTCGAACTGCTGCTGGCGCGAACACTGACCAGCGTCAACGCCAAGCCGATCGTGGCGACCATGACGCGAACCGTCAGCGCCTCGGGGATGGACTGGGCGACGCTGGCCGCGGCCGGCGTGCTGACGATCGTCCCCGGGGCGGTCGTCATCTGGTTCGTCCGGCACTACATCGCAAGAGGCTTCGCGATGGGCCGGGTCTGACGGACCGCGCGAACGGAACGGCAACGGAGGCCTTGGATGCTCGAGTGGATGGTCTGGACCACGCCGGTGGCGATCTTCTTCGGCTGCGTCACCCTGATGCTGATGGGCATGACGATCTGGGAGATCAGGTCGCCCACCGTCGTGCGCAAGGGCTTCCTGCCGATAGCGACCACGCGCGGCGATCGGCTGTTCATCGGCCTGCTCGCTGCGGCCTACATCAACCTCGCCTTCGTCGGCGTCGCCGGCTGGCTGGCCGAGGGACTGCAACTCGAGAGCGAACCGTCGATCTGGATCAGCTTCGTCGTCTCGATGCTCGTGCTGGCGCTGATCATGCGCAAGGGCTGAATGATGGCGGGCGTCCGAGACGACCGCCGGGCGACCGATTCGAAAGTCATACCGATCCGGCCCGGGCCGCCGCCCCGGGGGCCGAAATTCCGGAAAAGCAACGCCAGGGCGGCAATGAAGACCCGAAGGTCAGCAACGGAGACTCTGATGAAACAGCGATTGATCACCCTGGCCACCGCCTGTGCCGCGGCTGCCCTGTCGTCCACCGCCGCGGCCGACGAGGCCGCTGCCCGCAAGTGGATCGACAGCGAGTTCCAGCCCTCGACCCTGAGCAAGGACCAGCAGCTCACCGAGATGAAGTGGTTCATCGAGGCCGCCGCCAAACTGAAGGGCAAGGGCGTCAACGATATCTCGGTGGTCTCCGAGACGATCACGACCCACGAGTACGAGTCGAAGACGCTGGCGCGTGCGTTCGCCGAGATCACCGGAATCAACGTCAAGCACGACCTGATCCAGGAAGGCGACGTGGTCGAGAAGCTCCAGACCTCGATGCAGTCGGGCAAGTCGATCTATGACGGCTGGATCAGCGACAGCGACCTGATCGGCACGCACTACCGCTACGGCAAGATCATGAACCTGACCGACTACATGGCCGGGGCCGGAAAGGAGTTCACCAATCCCGAGATCGACATCAAGGACTTCATCGGCACCAAGTTCACGACCGCGCCCGACGGCAAGCTCTACCAGTTGCCCGACCAGCAGTTCGCCAACCTCTACTGGTTCCGCGCCGACCTGTTCGCCCGCAAGGACCTGCAGGACAAGTTCAAGGCCAAGTACGGCTATGCGCTCGGCGTGCCGCTCAACTGGAGCGCCTACGAGGACATTGCAGAGTTCTTCAGCCGAGACGTGAAGACGATCGACGGCAAGCCGATCTACGGCCACATGGACTACGGCAAGAAGGATCCGTCGCTCGGGTGGCGATTCACCGATGCCTGGCTATCGATGGCGGGCACCGCCGACATCGGCGCGCCCAACGGCGTACCGATCGACGAATGGGGGATTCGCGTAGCCGACGACAAGTGCACGCCGGTGGGCGCCGAAGTCGCCCGCGGCGGCGCGACCAACTCGCCGGCCGCGGTCTACGCGCTGACCAAGTACGTCGACTGGATGAAGAAGTACGCGCCGAAGGAAGCCACGGGAATGACGTTCGGCGAGGCCGGGCCGGTACCGGCGCAAGGCCAGATCGCCCAGCAGATCTTCTGGTACACGGCGTTCACCGCCGACATGACGAAGAAGGGGCTGCCGGTGGTAAACGACGACGGTACCCAGAAGTGGCGGATGGCCCCGGGGCCGAACGGCCCGTACTGGAAGCAGGGGATGCAGAACGGCTACCAGGACGTGGGGGCGGGGGCCATGATCCAGGCCCCCCAGCCCAACAAGAACCCCCCCGCCGGGCGCTATGCCCAAATCCTGACCGCCCACAACACCGCC
>JBEVJQ010000453.1:0-2648 GCA_040510055.1 Burkholderiaceae bacterium
TCGCGGCGCGCGATCATCACCTCGATCATCCGATCGATCAGGGCCGGCATCTGCTCGATCGATTCGAGGCACCACTGCGCGCGCGAGTCGGGGTCGGCACCCACTCGCACGGTCACCCAGCCGGGGAGGGCGCGCTCGAATACCGACTCGTCGTTGACGTCATCGCCGGCGAACACTGCCGAGTCGTATCGGCCGCGAGCGACCAGCGCGAGCAGCGCCTTCCCCTTGTCGGGTGCCGCGGCGACGACGATGTTGACAACCTTCTTGCCGCCGTAGACCGACAGTCGCGGGTCGTGCCCAGCGAGCACGTCGTCGATAGCCTGGCGGGCCCGCGCCGAGTCCGGCGCGCGCCGATAGTGCAGCGCCATCGAATGGCCCTTGTCCTCGACTTCCACGCCGCTTTCGCGCAGCATGACCGCCGCGTCGGCCAGCCGCCTGCGCAACGCGCCAAGCAGCAGCTCGCCCTCGTCGGCCACTCGCTTCGTCTCCGACGGATCCAGTGCCGGGTCCTCGGCCCCGTGATTGCCGATCAGATGATGGGGCTCGAACTGCAGTCGCCGGGCGACATCGGCCACGGCGCGTCCGGAGATCACCGCCACGGCGGCGAGTTCGGTCAGCCGCGCCAGCCGCGGGACGAGCGTCGCCGGCACGCGAGCATGATCGGGGTCGGCGACGATCGGTGCCAGCGTTCCGTCGAAATCGAACGCCAGCAGCGGTCGCTGTGCCAGGGCCGCGTCGAGGGCCTCGAGCCCGTCAGGTCTTAACAGTGGTTTCATCTCCCTCCATCCGGTGGCGGCGCAGCCGCTCTTCGATCCGCTCTCGCATCCGATGCCGGCCGGCATCGGTCAGCATCTGGCCGGCCCAGCGGTAGACGTTGAATTCGCGCACCGTCATTCGCAGGCTGGCCATCCGCTCGCGCTGTTCGCCGGCCGGCATGGTGGCCGCCGAGTGCAGCGCATCGGCGGTCTCCTCGACATCGTACGGATTGACGAGCAGCGCCTGGGCCAACTCGCGCGCAGCGCCGGCATAGCGGCTGAGGACCAGTACGCCGGCCTCGTCGTCACGGCTGGCGACGAACTCCTTCGACACCAGGTTCATCCCGTCGTGCAGACTGGTGACGACACAGAGGTTGGCGGCGCGATAGAGCTCGTTGAGTTGCGTCGGTTCGTGGTGCTCGGCCAGCAGGATCACCGGCTTGTACCCGGGGCGGCCATAGCGTTCGTTCAGCCGCAGGCAGACGCGTTCGATCCGTTCCTGGAATTCGCGGTACTCGTCGAGCGCACTGCGGGTCGGGGCCGCGACCTGGATCAACGTGAACCGGCCGATCCAGTCGGGATACTTGCGCAGCAGCCGCTCGAGCGCACGCAGCCGTTCGAGGATGCCCTTGGTGTAATCGAAACGGTCGACGCCGACGGCGAGCACGGTGTCGCCGTGCAGTCCGTGGAGCTCGAAAACGCGACGGCGGCATTCCTCGATCGACGGCCACTCGGCCGACGTGCCCGGATCGGGCCAGGCGATCGAGATCGGATAGCTCTGGATCAGCGTCTCTTCGTCCTTGACCGCGATGCTCGAATGCTCGTGCTCGATTCGGGCCTCGAGATAGCGATCGACGGTCTCGATGAAGTTGCGGCAGTGGAAGCGGGTATGGAAGCCGAGGATCGAACTGCCGAGAAGACCCTGGAGTATCTCGCCACCCCACGGGCAGAGTCCGAACGACTCGGGGTTCGGCCACGGGATGTGCCAGAACGTGATGATGGTCGCGCGCGGCAGCTTCTCGTGGATCATCGCCGGCAGCAGCGCGAAGTGGTAGTCCTGGACCAGGACGATGGGGTCGTCGGTTCGTGCTTCCTCGGCCACGGCGTCGGCGAAGCGCTGGTTGATCGTCCGGTAGGCCTCCCAGTCGGAGCGACGGAAGACCGGCCGCACGTGAGCCACGTGGCATAGCGGCCAGAGGCCCTCGTTGGCGAAGCCGTAGTAGTAGCCTTGCTCCTCCTCCTCGGTCATCCAGACGCGACGCAGGTTGTAGTCCTCGCGCCCGGGCGGAACGGCGACCCGGTCGTGGGAATCGACGGTCTCGCGGTCGGCCGTACCGCTGCCGTGCGCGACCCAGGTGCCGGAGCAGGCACGCATCACCGGCTCGACCGCGGTCACCAGGCCGCTCGCAGGCTGGCGCACGGTCGGACCGTTGTCGCCCTTGTCGTGGATGTAGGGCTCGCGGTTGGAGACGACGATGACTTCGTCGCCTCGCAACTGCGACTTGAGCAACGCTCGCAGTCGTGCCGGTGCCCACTCGCCCTGCGGTACCTGCGAGCGGCGGTATTCGTCCTCGAGATCGCGGAGCCGGGCACGCAACTCGTTGGCCAGTGGCTCGATCTCGGCGTCGGGCGCGACCGGCTGGTTCAACGCCTCGCGCGACAGCAGGCTCCGGGTGCTGGCCACCCAGCCGCGCCAACTCAGCTGAGCCACGACCACCGTGATCAGCGCGATGGCCATACCCAGCAACGAGATGAACACGATCAGCAATCGCCGCGTGTCGCGGCTGCGCCGGTCGATGAAGCTCAGATCCTGCAGCAGCACCAGCGATGCGATCTGGCGGTTGTCTTCGACGAGCGGATGGACGCCGACGTGAAGGGCGCCGCTCGGAACGC
>JBEVJQ010000454.1:0-5987 GCA_040510055.1 Burkholderiaceae bacterium
AGATCGGCGAACCGGGCCAAGGTCGGATCGTGGTGCGATCGCTCCCGTTCCCGGACGAACTCGGTGATCGGCAACGGCATCGGTGCCTGCGGGCCGAACAGGCCGAGGAAACGGACCGCGAGGCGCAGCCGCCCCTGGCGCTGGATCGAGGCCGAGGCGAGGTTGCTGGGGGCGAACGTCAGCTCGACCTGCTGTCCGAGGCGAACCGGTTCATCGACCGGACGGGCAGCCTCGCCCAGCCGCGGCAGCCGCGGGTGCAGCGCTTCGACCCGGCGCAGCACCTGGTAGAAGTCGTGGTTCCAGGGCGCCTCGACGAGGTCGCGCTCGAACTTCAGGCGACGTTCCGCGTCCCGATCCGGGTCGGCCATCGAACCAGTTCTCCGCGCGACTCCGAGAGCAGCCGCGTCTGGGTGAAAGTGTTGAGGCTCACGTGCCGAGCGAGGAATTTCTCGAGCACGGAACCCATGAGGAAGCAGCCGGCGCCGCCGAACGGCGCCTCGTTCATCGTCAGCTCGATGCCGAGGCCGCGTCCGAAGGTGATCGGCCCGGCGATCGGCAGCCGCCGCGTGATCGGCGTGGCCTTGACGCCGGTGACGGCTTCGGTCTGCTTGCGCAACGCCGGGTCGGCGAGGTCGGCGTAGAGGCCGAGCAGTTCGCGCAACCCCGCCACCGGCGACCGGCGCTCGTTACCGGCGTCGGCGGACACCGCCGGGTCGGTGTCGAGCAGCGACAGGTAGTTCAACGACAGGTGGCTCAGCAGCCGCCAGGCGAAGTCGCCGTCGGCCAGGCCGGGCCGTGGCCGCGTCGGGCCGGCGAGCACGCGGACCGACTCCACCGGCGCGGCCGAATCGAGCGTGAGCGCGTTGCGCGAGCCGATCGGCAGCAGCAGCGGCAGATCGCGATTGGTGGCGAGCACCTCGACGCCGAGCTGGCGCATCGAGGCGGGATACGGCACCTCGCGTTCGTCGACGAGCGACAGGAACACTTCGCTGCCGACATAGCCGGTCCGGGTCCCCGCCTGCCGCTGCCGCGCCGACAACAGCCGCGGCTCGCGACGCATGGTGTAGTAGGCGCGCGGGCCGTCGACCCCCTGGCGGGCGCCGTCACCGTAGAACGGCGCGAACGGCGTCTCGCGCGACGACTGGTCGGAGATCCCGCGGACCGCGCGGATCGAGTGGACCTCGAAATCGAGCGGGCGGCCGCGGTCGACGACCAGGTGGTGCTCGAATCGCCCCTCTTCGAGCTGGATCCGGTCGGCCCGGCGCTCGAACAGGTTGACGGCCGGCGTGGCATGCAGCGCGAACGAATGTGCATCGACCTGCTGTTCGAGCGCCGGCTCGTTGCGACCGAGCAGCAGCACCAGTTCGCACTGCGCCGTATCGAGACCGGCAAAGGCCGCGGCCAGCCCTTCGATCCCGAAGAACTGGAAGCGCTGCGGAAACGCGAAGTATTCGCGCAGCAGACGATAGCCCTGGAAGGTGCGCCGATCGACCGGGATCAAGGCCTCGTCATCGCCGAAGCCGACCTCGCGGATAGCCGTGGCGGGCAGCGTACGAATGAGCTTCGGTGGCGCATCGCGGGTGACCACGAGGACGCCGAGGCACTGCGAGTGAATCAGTTCGTAGAGCGGCCCGCTGACGTCGGCGATGCCGCCGACGAAGAAATCGAGCCGGTCGCAGCCCAGTTGCCGGAACCGCAGGCCGGCGTGCGTCCGCAGTTCGATCCGCACGCTGGCCCGCGTGGCGGCCGCCAGGCTGGTTGCGGCCAGCGGGATGTCACCGGAGAAGCTGCTGTAGCGCGCCGCGCTGATCTCGATCGGCCAGAGCCGCAGCGCATGGGCCGTGCGAAAGAGGCATGCGGTCTGCTCGCCGCGCGGCACGGCGCTGCGGATCCGGGTCCCGGCCGGCAGGGTCACGCCCTCGGCCAGCGCCGGCTCGGCCAGGTTCGGCCGGCATTCGACGACCAGGAATGATGGCGTCGGCGCGAGGTAATGCGGAAAGACGATCTCCAGCATCTGCTGGGTGAACCGCGGGAACTCGGCGTCGATCTTGAGCTGGATCCGGGCCGCAATGAAAGCGAAGCCCTCGAGCAGTCGCTCGACGTAGGGGTCGGCGACCTCGATCCCCTCCATACCGAGGCGGGCAGCCACCTTCGGAAACTCGGCGGCGAACTCCGCGCCCATCTCGCGGACGTGCGCCAGTTCGCGGTTGAAGTACTCGAGCAGCCGCGGATCCACCGGTCAGCCCCCGCCCGCGGGCCCCGGACGGGCGCCGCCAGCGCCGAATCCGACATGCCGATCCTCGCGAACCTCGACCATCCCGGTCTCGAGGTCGATGTCGGTCTTGAGCAGCAGTTCGAGCGGATAGGGCTGGGCCCAGAGCTGGCCGACGATCTCGAAGCTGATGCAGTTGTGGTGCCCCATCGGGTCTTCCGGGATCAGGGCCTGGACGCGTAACGAGTCCGGCAGGATCCGCGGCTCGAAGGTCACGATGGCGTCCCGCACCATCCGCTCGACATCGGCGACCTCGAGCTTGGACACCAGCCGCCCCGACATCGGCGGCAAGCCGAAGTTGACGACCGAGCGCAGCGCCGCCCCGGCACGCTCGGTGCTCAGCCCGGGCTCGCACGACAGGTCGGCCTGGGCGTTGAGCAGCCAGGTGAGATCGCGCAGCACCGACTGGCGCAACCGCTGGCGACTGACGGTGCGGCGGTCGATCGATTCGATGGTCGCTGTCGGCTCGTCGTCGATCAGGCGATCGAACAGCGCCGGCTGCAGCCGGTCACGGGAGAACGGTTCGACCATCGACGCTCGAGCGGTTGTCCAGGGTCAGGAGCCGGATGTCGAGCAGGCCCTTCTCGTCGGTGTCGGTGGCAATCATCCGCTGGCCGAGGCCGCGCCAGCCGCTGGCCTCGTCGCCTTCCCAGCGCGTGGCTGCGGCCTCGCGCAACGCATCGTCGTCGTGCGCCTCGGTGCCGGGGTAGCGGACCGGCACCAGCGCGTGGCGCGTGCCGCCACCGGCGAACTCGAGCTCGGCCGGCGCCCAGACCTTGTCGAGGACATCGTCGGGTGCCGGGATCCGAACCGAGGCCAGGCGCTCGATCGGTACCCAGTAGTACTTGCCGTCGAGGAACGCCTCGAGCACGGGGCCAAGCCTCGTGTCGGCGTCGGCGACCCATTCGAAGGCCTGGCCGTCGATGGTCCCGCCGACAGCAGGGGCCGCCTCCAGCGCCTCGGCCCGCAGCGACCGGGCGGCCGGCGTGTCGCCGCCCCGGAGCGCCTCGACCAGCTGCGCCACCCACGGCGACGGCTCGCCCGCGACCAGCGGCGTCCGCCGCCCGGCGAACACCTCGCTGCGCAGCCGCTCGCAGCCGACAGCCTGGCGATAGACCGTGCCGGTGAACCCCAGGCTCGAGTCGAGCCGGGTCGCTGTCTCGAGCTGGTTGAGCGCCCGTTCCCACTGCCCGGTGACGACGAACAGCCGGAACAGCTGCATCCGCAGCGACGGGTCGGTCGGGGCGGCGCGCGCAGCCGCCGTCAACGCGGCCAGTCGATCAGCGAGCGAATCGGCCATGCTCAGGCGACCGCTTTCAGTTCGTGGTTCCAGGTCTTGGTGACGCCTTTGGCGCCGGTGCCGGCCTGCATCGTGTATTCGACCTCGATCTTCTCGAACGACAGTTTCACCGACTCCAGCGGCAGCTTGCCGGGCTCGACGAACTCGAGCCGGACCTCGGTGAGCAGCACGTTCTCGAGACGGATCGCCAGGAACTTCTGCGCCTCGCCACCGGCACGGCGCATGGTCAGTTCGACCTTGCACGACTCGGCGTTCGACAGCGCAGACAACAGGTGGATGCTGGCCGCATCGACCCGATGGGTGAAGGCGAGTTCTGACAGCGCCAGCGCGCTCTTCTGGCGCATCGCGCTGCCCAGTTCGCGGCTGCCACCCCAGTTCCAGGTCTCGACGTCGATCGCGCCCTCGAATTCGCGGTCATGGGCCTCGCCGACGAATTTGCCCTGGACCTTGCCCTGTACTCGAATGAAGCAGTCACCGGCCACGCGCTTCTCCAGCACCACGAGGACGGGGCAGGCGCTGCCCCTCGCCCGGCGGCGTCCGTCAGTACTTGACGTTGCCCTTCAGATCCCAGCCAGCGGAAACCGCGGCGTCGAGCGTGCCGTCGGCCTTCTGCGGCTTGTATTCGGTCTTGATCTTGGAGAAGTTCAACGCGACCGAGTCGACCGGCAACTGGTTCGCATCGGCACTGCCGGCTGCCTGGTAGCTGCTGATGAGCACGTCGCTCATCGTGATCTTCAGGTATTCCTGCTGGTCCTTGCCGGCCCGCCGCGCGACGAATACCGCCTCCTTGATGTGCTCGCCGTTGGAGCAGGCGAGCATCAGCTCGGGCGACGCCTTGTTGGCGTGCATCATGAAGTGGAAGTCGTTGTACGACACCTTGCCGGCGCCGCTACCGCCGCCCTGGGAGCCGGTGCCGCTCTGGGTGCAGCCGAAGCTCCAGCTGAGGACATCGATCTCGCCCTTGTGCTTCGAATCCTCGGACTCGCCTTTCTTGTCGCCGATCTTGATGAAGAAGTCCACTGAGCCCATTTGTCTGATCTCCGGGGTTGCGGGGTAGTCGGGTCGCCGAGCCGCGGGCGGCTACGACTGGTTCACCATGACTGGGTCACTATAGGAGCGCGGCCGGGGTCATGCCATTCACCCGAAGCCGTACCGCATCGGTAGGAAAAACGCCCTGGAGGCCGCGCCCTCAGGCGGCGCGCTGCGACGGCAGCTTCGACACCAGCCGCAACGACACTGTCAGGCCCTCGAGCTGATAGTGCGGCCGCAGGAAGAACTTCGACGTGTAGTAACCGGGATTGCCCTCGACTTCGGCCACCTGGACCTCGGCGGCCGCCAGCGGCCGGCGCGCCTTGACCTCGTCCGACGAAGTCGCCGGATTGCCGTCGACGTAGTTCATGATCCAGTCGTGGAGCCAGCGCTCCATGTCGGCGCGCTCCTTGAACGACCCGATCTTGTCGCGGACGATGCACTTGAGGTAGTGCGCAAAACGGGTCACGGCGAACAGGTACGGCAGGCGTGCCGACAGGTTGGCATTGGCAGTGGCGTCGGCATCGTCGTACTCGGCCGGCTTGTGCAGCGACTGGGCGCCGATGAACGCGGCGAAGTCCGAGTTCTTCTTGTGGAGCAGCGGCATCGTGCCGTTCTTGGCCAGTTCGGCCTCGCGCCGATCCGAGATCGCGATCTCGGTCGGGCACTTCATGTCGACCCCGCCATCGTCGGTCGGGAAGGTGTGGACCGGCAGGTTCGGCACCGCCCCTCCGGATTCGATCCCGCGGATCTGGGTGCACCAGCCGTAGAGCTTGAACGCGCGCGTGATGTTGGTCGCCATCGCATAGGCGGCGTTCGACCAGGTGTACTTCGAGTGGTCGGCGTTGCCGGTCTGCTCCTCGAAGTCGAACGCCTCGACCGGGCTGGTCTTGGCGCCGTATGGCAGCCGCGACAGGAAGCGCGGCATCGCCAGCCCGATGTACTGCGACTCCTCGGCTTCGCGCAGCGACCGCCAGGCGGCGTACTCGGGCGTGCCGAAGATCTTGGTCAGGTCGCGCGGGTTCGACAGTTCCTGCCAGCTGTCCATCTGCATCAGCGACGGCGCCGTGCCGGAGATGAACGGGCAGTGGGCGGCGGCGGCGACCTTGCCGATCTCGCCCAGCAGCTCGACATCCATCGGGCTGTGGTCGAAGTAATAGTCCCCGACCAGTGCGCCGAACGGCTCGCCGCCGAACTGGCCGAACTCGGCCTCGTAGATCTGCTTGAAGATCGGGCTCTGGTCCCAGGACGTGCCCTTGAACCGCTTGAGCGTCTTGTGCAGTTCCGGCTTGGTGATGTTCATCACCCGGATCTTGAGCATCTCGTCGGTCTCGGTGTTGTTGACGAGATGATGGAGCCCGCGCCATGCACCCTCGAGCTTCTGGA
>JBEVJQ010000455.1:0-7987 GCA_040510055.1 Burkholderiaceae bacterium
GCGCATGCCCATCGCCAACGTCAGCATCAGGCCGGCGCCAGTTAGGATCGCCCAGGTCTGTACCGGCGACAGGTTCTCGCGCGCGATGGTTTGCGGCGGTGGGATGGCCGACGCCGGCGGCCGAGGGGTCGCCCTCTCCTGCTTCACTACGAGCCTCTTGGTCGAACGGCCCGGCCGGGAAAGGCCGGTGGTCCGAGCGGCTCGCCTCGACGGATGCCGGCACTGTCGGCAGGACTCGGGCGGATCCCCGGATGCTACCGCCCTCCGGCGCCGGAGAGGGTCAGACGGCTTCGGGCCGCACGGCCGTCAGCACCGCGAAACGCGGGACCTCCCCGTGTTCCGGGGGCAATCCTGCGATCAACTTTGCCGAACCGCTACGACCGCTGCGCGGCACAACGCGATCAGTGTCTGTCCTTGCGGGGCTCGAGCAGTTGCCCCCGTATGACACCCGCGCGGTGATCATCGGAATGCACATTGACGTAGACATTGCCTACCCGCGCCTGTTCCAGGACCTCGGACAAGGTTGCGCCGCACGCGGCATTGACGACGTTCCTGTCCGTGACCGTGGCATTGCTGATCCACTTGCCGTCAACGTCCCAGCCTGGCTCGTGAAGACCCGCGAGGAAGACGATCACCGGACCGTTGACGCCCTCTTGACCACAGTGCAGGTGAGCCTGCGTGAGCCTCTGTCCGTCGCTGACTTTGAGCGTGTATTCGGCCGACTTGCCATCCCTGCTTTCCTGAATTTCGAACCGTCCCCTGGTCTCGGTCTCGACAGCGGGAACCTCGTTGACGCCGCGCAGTTCGGCCTTCAGCTCGCGGCCGTCGTGGGCCGACGCTGTCGCGGCAACCGCGAGTCCGAGGACAACACCGATAGCGACATGTCTCATGTTCAGCGCTCCCCTGGGAACTGGAAATCGATCCGAACAAAACGAAATCCGCGGTTAAATATTCATCCGATTGTTAGACCTGTCAATCAGCTCCACTACCCAGGGAAGGTGCCGTGCAACCCCTGCTGTTGACGGGCGCAAGCTGCTGCGCGGACTCGATCGAATCGCCGAGCCTGACACGTCACGGCTTACGCGTCGCCGCCCACATCCGGCCGATCCGGCCGGCGACATCGACGACCGGCACGGGCGACTTCCCGCGCTCGCCGGCAGCGCCGGCCGTCCCGGTCGCTTCGGGCGCGCCGCCGGTGCCGTTGATCGCCTCGCCGCCGGCCATCCGGTCCAACCGTTCGAGGACGGCGCGCGTCAGGAACCGGCTACGCGCCCCATGGACATGCCGATCGCCGAGCCGTGACTGCTGGGTCACGTAGTAGCGCTGCGGCTCCATCAACTGCAGCGTGTCACGGGCGCGGGTGATCGCGACATAGAGAAGGCGCCGCTCCTCGTCGATGCCGGCGGCTGTGCCGGTGGCGAACTCGTTCGGGAAGTTGCCGTCGGCGACGTTGAGCACGTGCACGGCGTCCCATTCCTGGCCCTTGGCCGAATGAACCGTGGAGAGCACGAGGTAGTCCTCGTCGCGCAGCGGGTCGCCGGCCAGGTCGCCGGCGGCAGCCGGCGGATCGAGCGTCGTCTCGGTCAGGAAGCGCTCGCGGTTCGGGAACTGCGCAGCGATCACGACCAGCATCTCCAGGTCCGCCGCACGGATCGCCGCGTCGTCGTGGCGCGCGTCCAGCAACGGTCGGTACCAGGCACAGACCCGTTCGAGCTGCCCGGCCCACGGCGCCGATGGTTCCACCAGCGCCGCGATCAACTCGCGCAGCCCCTGCCAGGCCGCTGCTGCAGCCGCCGGCGCCGCGAAACCGTCGAGGCCGCGCCAGCGGTGGCCAGCGCCGGCCAGCGCGTCGAGACAACGGCGAGCAAGCCCGGGACCGATTCCCGGCAGCAGTTGCATCGCCCGGAAAGCGGCCACCTGATGCTTCGGATTGTCGACCCAGCGCAGGACGGCCAACACGTCCTTGACATGCGCGGCCTCGAGGAACTTCAGCCCGCCGTACTTGACGAACGGGATCTTGCGCCGCGCCAGTTCGACCTCGAGCAGGTCGCTGTGGTGCGAACTGCGGAACAGCACCGCCTGGCGCCGCAACGCGACACCGGCCTCGCGCTGTCGCAGGATTTCGTCGATCACGTGGTCGGCCTGGGCCCGATCGTCGCGTACCGTGACCAACCGCGGCCTCGCGCCGCCGCCACGATGCGCTACCAGCGCCTTCGGGAACTGACGCTTGCCCTGCGCGATCAGCGCCTCGGCGACGTCGAGCACCGGCTGCACCGATCGGTAGTTGGTCTTCAGCGTCACCTGGCGGACACCGCCGTCGCGATCGAGCGCAGCGAAATCGCGGCCGAAAGCGAGGATGTTGTCGACCTCGGCCGCGCGAAACGCGTAGATCGACTGGGCATCGTCGCCGACCACCATCACGCCGCGGCCATCGGGTTTCATCGCCTCGACGATCCCGGCCTGCAACCGGTTGGTGTCTTGGTATTCGTCGACGAGGACGTGATCGAAGCGCGCGCCGATCGCCGCGGCGAATGCCGGCTCCTGCATCGCCTGGTGCCACCAGAGCAGCAGATCATCGAAGTCGAGGACGACATCGGCCAGCTTGCGGGCGACGTAGTCGCGAAACAGAGCCACCAGATCGTCGGCGTATTCCCGCGCCCACGGCCAACCCTGGGCGAGCACCTCGGCCAGCGGTCGGCCGGCGTTGACGCAGTACGAGTAGATTGCAAGGCACGTGTCCTTGCGCGGAAACCGCGTGCTGCGCCGGTCCAGACCGGCTTGCTGCCGGACCAGGTCCATCAGGTCGGCCGCGTCACCGCGGTCGAGGATGCCGAAACCGGGGTCGAGCCCGACCGCGGTCGCGTGCTCGCGCAGCAGTCGCGCGCCGACGGCATGGAAGGTCCCGGCCCAGTCGAGGTGCGCCGCGGCCAGGGCCCGTCCATCGCCGGGTGCTGCGCGCGACCGGGCGGCGAGCAGCCGCTGCGCGCGCCGCGTCATCTCGACCGCCGCGCGCCGGCTGAACGTGAGCAGCAGGATCCGTTCCGGGTCAGCCCCCTCGGCCACCAGCCAGGCGACACGGTGAGCGAGTGTCGCCGTCTTGCCAGTGCCGGCGCCAGCGATGACGAGCAGCGGTTGCGCAGGCCGGGCCCCGCCATGCGTGACCGCCTCGCGCTGCTCGGCGTTGAGCGCAGCGAGCCAGTCGGTCGCGGGCGCGCAGCCAGCGGCGGTCCGCGAAGCATCCGGGGCGGGTCGGAGGACGAGGCCGGTCATCAACCGAAGTCTAGCTGCAGACTGTACGAACATCCAGTAGACGGCCAGGGCCGACGTTGCCCTCGCTCGTCGTGCCGGCAAGGTTCGACGCAGCGAGCGGCGCGCTTAGCATCGAGGGACAGGCACACGGTTTCCAGGGCACAACCCCTTGCTGCCGTGAGCAGCCTTAGCGAATAGCCATGGAAGGAGAATCTGATGACGTACGTGGACGGTTTCGTCGCCGCGGTGCCGCGCGGCAATCGTGAAAAATTCCGGGAGCATGCCGCTGGATTCGCCCCGCTCTTCAAGGAACTGGGCGCGCGCCGGATCGTCGAGTGCTGGGGCGATGACGTGCCGGACGGCAAGGTGACCGATTTCAAGGGAGCGGTGCAGGCGAAGGACGACGAGGTCGTCGTGTTCAGCTTTGTCGAGTACCCCGACAAGGCCACCCGCGATGCCGCCAACGAGAAAATGCGATCCGACCCGCGGATGCAGCAGATGGGTGCCGAAATGCCGTTCGACGGCGCGCGGCTGATATTCGGCGGATTCGACTGCATCGTCGACGAGAGCGGCAACGGGCGCGGCACCTACGTCGATGGCTTCGTGGTCCCCGTTCCGGAGTCCAATCGAGAAGCCTATCGCGAGATGGCTGCCAAGGCCGCGAAGGTGTTCGTCGAGTTCGGCGCGAACCGCGTCGTCGAGGCCTGGGGCGACGATGTCCCCGACGGCAAGGTCACCGACTTCCGGCGCGCCGTGAAAGCCGAGCCGCAGGAAAAGGTCGTCTTCTCGTGGGTCGAGTGGCCGTCGAAGCAGGTCCGCGTCGACGCCTGGGAGAGGGCGATGAAGGACGAGCGGATGCAGCCCGACAAGGACAAGATGCCGTTCGACGGGCAGCGGATGTTCTGGGGCGGATTCGAGGCGATCGTGGATGCCTGAGGACCGCCGCGAGCGCTACGACGCTTGACCGCGGGCGAAGGCGCTCGACCCTTCGAAAGATCCTCGACCCGGGCGGGGTCGGCTCAGGTTGCCAGCGCGATCGGCCGGCGACCGGCACCGGCCGAGAACGGCCGGGCCCCGCGGCCCGCGTTCACCGGCCGCTTGCCACGGAACCCCGGCTTGGCCTTGGTCTTCGGCCGCGGCTTGCGCAGTTCCGGTCGGAATCGTGCCTCGAGGCCCTCGAACTCGCTGACCGGCACCGTGCGGCCGATGAAGTGCTCGATCCGTCGCATGCTGAACACGTCCTCGGCACCGACGAACGAGAGCGCCTGGCCGCTGGCCCCGGCGCGGCCGGTGCGACCGATCCGGTGGACGTAGTCCTCGGCGACCTTGGGCAGCGCATAGTTGATGACGTGCGTGATCGTCAACACGTCGAGACCGCGCGCGGCCACATCGGTAGCGACCAGAACCTTGCATTGGCCGCGGCGCAACTGGTTCAGCGCCCGGGTCCGCTCGCGCTGGCTGAGGTCGCCATGCAACGCCTGCGAGACGATGCCGGTGCGATGGAGGTGGCCGGCCAGTTCATCGGCATGGCGCCTGGTCGCCGTGAACACGATCGCCTGGCCCATGCCCTCGCTCTTCAGGCAGGCCTCGAGCAACCGCATCCGGTGCCCGGGCCCGTCGACGTAGATGACGTGATCGTCGATCGCCGCCTCGGCCTGCTCCTCGCGCTCCACCTCCATCCAGTGCGGATTGCGGAGCAGGCGGTCGGCCAGCTGACGCACCGCGCGTGACAGAGTGGCGCTGAAGCACACCGTCTGGCGTGCCGGCGGCACCGCCGCGGCAATGGCAAGGACATCGTCGGCGAAGCCCATGTCGAGCATCCGATCGGCCTCGTCGAGCACCAGCAGGTCGACGCGCGCCAGCCCGAGCCTGCCCGAGCGCATCTGGTCGAGCAGCCGTCCCGGGGTCGCGATCAGCACCTCGTGGGGCGCGGAGAGCAACTTGTTCTGAATGAAATACGACTCGCCACCGGTCACGCAGACGGTCTTGAGCTTGTCGAGCCCGTGCGAGAACGCCTGAGTGGCGCGCGCGACCTGTTGTGCCAGTTCGCGCGTTGGCGTCAGCACCAGCACGCGCGGGCCTCGGCCGCGCCGGCCCTCGGTCGTGAGGATCCGCTGCAACGCCGGCAGCACGAATGCCGCTGTCTTTCCGGTGCCGGTGGGTGCCGAGGCGATCAGGTCGGCGCCGGTCAGCAGCAGCGGCAGGGCCTGCGCCTGGACCGGTGTGGGGGTGGTGATGGAAAGTCGGACGAGTGCCTTCTGCAACGCAGGGGCCAGGCCGAAGTCGGCGAACGAATCAACGGACATCGAGAATTCCCAGACCGCACGGGCAAGATCCTCGTCCGCCTGCCGGTCTGCGGTCGAGAAGTCTGCGGTGTGCGTGGATCGGGCACGTCTTTCGACAGCCCGGGGTTGGCGGATCGCAACAGCATCGACGCCAACCAGAGCGGATCAGGTGACGCGTCGACTCGCGTTCACGGGCGATCCAGGGCCAGAGCGATGAAGCCGTCCGCGGCGAGTTCGCAGCGGGCGGTCGGCAGTGCAAGCGGCGAATTGTCTCATGCTGCAGCGCGGCAGTAAACAAGACCGTGGAACCGGCGCCATTCGCGAACGATCAGATCCTCGTCGACGGCGGCGGCAAAGCTCAGTACAGTGGCTCGAAGCGGGCAGCGGTCACCGGTGGTCTCGCGCTGCTGCGCGAGTTCTACAAGAAGTACGGCATCGTCAATCACGTCTGCGGCAACGTCGGCGTCCAGATGGGCGGCCGAGTGGATCGGCCCGATCGACGACCAGAAACTGGGGCTGAACAAGGTTGCTCCGTTCTACTACGCCCCCGGCTCGTTCGAGGGCAGCGCGTCGATCACGACGGGGTCACCGGACCTGGCCCGGATCAGCCGGCGATTCGGGTGTCCTCGGCGTTAACGGCTAGCGCAGATGGAACAGCTCGGCCGGCGTCTCGACCATGATCTGCCGGCGCGCACCTGCGTCGGGAACCCAGCTATCCAGCACGGTCCGGCTCGTAGTGAAATCGGCGAGGTCGCGATGCTGCGTGTGCGGCCAGTCGCTGCCCCAGATCAGCCGCTCGGGCCCGAACGCCCTGAACAGTGCCGAGGCGCAATCGCGAGCGTCGTCGGCATCGTGCTCGGCCAGCGCCGGCGTTCGTTCAGTCGGCGCCGCGCGCGCCGTCCGACCGTTGCGATAGGCGGCAGACAGCTTGACCCAGACGCGACCGCTGTCGGCGGCCCGCAGCAGCGCGGCGAAGCCCGGATCGGCGGCGCCGCCCTGCGGATCGGGCCGGCCGAAATGATCGACGACGATCCGGCAGCCCGATCGCAACGCAGCCTCGAGCAGCATCGGCAGGTCACGAGCCTGGCGATGCAGTTCGACATGCCAGTCGAGCGTGCGCAGGCGCTCGAGCCACGCCTGCCAGGCAGGCTCGGCCAGGTCCGGCAGGTCGGTCCCGACGAGGTTCAGGCGTGCCCCGACCGTCCCCCGCGCATCGAGCCGGGCGAGTTCGGCCTCGTCGACGGACCGATCGACGACCGCCACGGCACGCAGGCGCCGCGGTTCGCCGGCGACCGCATCGAGCAAGTAGTGATTGTCGATGCCGAGAAAGCTCGGCTGGACCAGCACACCGTGCGACAGGCCATGGGCATCGAGCTGCGCCAGATAGTCGTCGAGCCGCGCGTCGTGGTCGGGCGCATGGCGCCGCCGCGCGGTCAACGGCAACCCGCGCTCGAAGACGTGGGCGTGACAATCGACGCCCGACACCGGCGTGTCGTCGTCAGCTCGTGCCATTGATCGACCTCACTTTTCGAGGAGCAGCGCCACTCCGATGCCGACGAGAATCGCCGCACCGAACCAGGTGTTGTGAAGGAAGGCTCGGAAGCAGCCCCTCCGGTCGCGATCGCGGATCAAGGTGTAGTGATAGCCGGCAACGCCGGCCGCCAGTGTCAGGCCCACGGCGACGCCGGGCCACAGCCCCTCGATCGCCGCCGCCCAGCCGATCAGAGCCAGCGCCACCCCGTAGCAGGCCATCACCGCGCCGACGTCGAAGCGACCGAACGTGATCGCGGACGTGCGAATGCCGATCTTCAAATCGTCTTCGCGATCGACCATTGCGTATTCGGTGTCGTAGGCGATCGTCCAGACGATGTTGCCGGCCAGCAGGATCCAGCCCGACAGCGGCACCTCGCCGCGGATGGCGGCGAACCCCATCGGGATCCCGAACCCGAAGGCAATGCCGAGGTAGGCCTGAGGTATCGCGAAAAAGCGCTTGAAGAACGGGTAGCTTGCCGCGAGAACGGCAGCGACGACAGCCAGCGCCCAGGTCAGCCGGTTGAACGGCAGGATCAGCGGCAACGCCGCCAGGCTCAGGACGACGAACAGCATCACCGCCTCCCATGGCGCGATGACGCCGGTCGCCAGCGGCCGATCACGCGTCCGTTCGACGTGGCCGTCGAAATCGCGATCGGCCCAGTCGTTGATAGCGCAGCCGGCCGAACGCATCATCAGCGTGCCGAGCGTGAACGCGAACAGCGGGTACAAGCCCGGCCAACCGCGGGCGGCGATGAACAGCGCCCACAGCGTCGGCCACAGCAGCAGCAGCGTGCCGATCGGCCGGTGGAGCCGCAGCAGGCGCCAGTACGCTTCGAGGCGCTCGCGCCAGCCGATGACGGCGCGGCCCGTCATGGCCACCGTCATCGGAATTGCGAACCGCGGGGTTCGGCCATCGATCT
>JBEVJQ010000456.1:0-4845 GCA_040510055.1 Burkholderiaceae bacterium
GGCCCGCGGCAACTACTCGCTATGGAATGCCCAGGAGCGCTGGCAATGCGTCTGGGGGACGCAGAGCAACAACAACGACCCCAGCGATTCGGGCCTGATGGCCTATCCCGATGCGCCGTCGCAGTCGAGCCAGGGGCTCGATGTGGCAGGCAAGGGTTCCACCACGGGCAAGGGTGACTACTTCGTCCGGATCGAAGTCTGCAAGTCCGGCAAGCTCGGAACAGAGCGCTGCAAGCAGTACCCGAGCGGCAACTACAAGCCCGTTGGCGTCCTGCAGAGCTTCGGCGAGACCGACCGGATCCGGTTCGGGCTGATGACGGGCTCGTACAAGCGCAACCTGTCGGGCGGCGTACTGCGCAAGAACATCTCGCGCCTCGCCGACGAGATCGATATCGACGGCACGGGCCGGTTCATCGACCTGCCCGCGGCCGGCGTGCCGGCCAGTCCGGCACCGGGGGATCCGGCGCTGACCATCGCCGGCGGCTCGATCATTCGCACGCTGTCGCTGCTGCGCATCGTCGGTTACCGCTACACCGACGGCACCTACTTTGGCGGGTCGAACGACGACAACTGCCCTTACCAGCGCGCGCTCGACACCAACGGCGAGTGCAAGAGCTGGGGCAACCCGATGTCGGAGATGTACTACGAAGGCCTGCGGTACTTCGCCGGCCAGACGGCGCCGACAGCGGCGTTCCAGGGCGACGACTCGTCGCTGATCGCCAAGCTCGCGACCGCGACCTGGCCGTCGAACCGCAACACGGTGCTGTCGACGAAGAACTACTGCGCACCGCTCAGCGTGCTCGTGGTCAACGGTGCCGTCTCGACCAACGAGAACGACAACCAGATCGGCTCGGTGACGTTCATGGAGAACGCCGCGAGCGCGACCGCGAAGTCGCTGGCCAACGGGATCGGTGCGGCCTGGGGTATCACCGGCTCCTACTACTTCGGCCATGCCGACGGCGCCGGGTCGGGTTCGACCGGCTACGACATCTGCTCGGGCAAGTCGCTCACCGGCCTGGGCGAGGCCATCGGCATCTGTCCCGAGGGCCCTACGTTGAACGGCTCGTACCTGATGGCCGGTCTGGCCTACCACGCGCACACCAACAAGGTCCGCACCGACATCACCGTCCCGCCCTCGGCGGCGCGGCTCAAGCGCACGCCGCTGCGGATCGATACCTACGGGGTTTCGATCGCCGGTGGCATTCCCCGGATCCCCGTGAAGTTCAAGGGCGAGACCCAGTCGCGCGTCGTCATCCAGCCGGCTTACCGGCTGACGCAGGGGACCTACGGCGGCGGCGGTGCGCTGGTCGATGCCCGGATCATCCGCCAGATCGAGGAGAACGACCGGTCATACGGGACGATCATGGTGAGCTGGGAGGACAGCGAGGCTGGCGGCGACTACGACATGGACGTCTGGGGCATCATCACCTACGAGATGAAACGGTCGACGAACCGGATCACGGTGACGACCGACACCGTCTACAAGGCTAGCGCCAATCCCCAGGGATTCGGCTACGTCATCAGCGGCACCAGCCAGGACGGGCTCCACTTCCACAGTGGCGTCTACGGCTTCGACTACACCGACCCGACGCCACCGGTCAGCGTCACCGGCAGCACCGGCAGGCTCAACGCGTCGGGCGGCTGCGTGGATTGCGAGGACAGCGACGAGCCGAGCACGGCGACCTACTCGCTGAGCACCACGCCGCCGGCCAAGGCGCTCGAGGATCCGCTCTACTACGCATCGCTGTTCGGCGGCTTCCAGGATACCAACAGCGACCGGATGCCGAACCAGAGCAGCGTCGTCGGCGGTGTGATCCAGCCGTCGGAGTACGACAAGCGCGACAACGCGACCGGTGTCGACACGCCCGACGGGATCCCCGACACCTACTTCCGCGTCGACAACCCGCTCGGCCTCGAGATGGGACTCGAGCGCACGTTCCAGTTGATCTCCGAGCAATCGTCGCTCGCGTCGCTGCAGGCATCGGCAACGCGGATCGTTGCCGGCACATCGGTCTATCAGGCGACCTTCAACAGCGGCGACTGGTCGGGCAGCCTCGACGCATTGCCGATCGATTCCAACGGGCGGATCGGCGTGGCCAGGTGGAACGCCGCCAGCGCGAGCCTCGCATCGGGCAGCGTCGATCCGGCGACGCGCCAGATCCTCAGCATGAACAGCTCGACCCGGGCACCGATCGCGTTCCAGTACGCGGCGCTGTCGACCCAGCAGCAGGCGGCACTGAACGCCCTCCCCGGCGCCGCGACCGACGGACGCGCGCTGCTGCGGCTCCAGTACCTGCGCGGTGACCAGGCGCTCGAGGGCGTGGGCGTGTCGCAGTTCCGGCGCCGCGTCGCGACCGTGCTGGGCGACATCGTCAACTCCGGCCCGGTCTACGTCGGCAGGGCCGAGGGCGGCCTGGCCGACGCCAGCTACCTGTCGTACATCACGTCGACGGCGAGCCGAACCCCGATGGTCTACGTTGGCGCCAACGACGGCATGGTCCATGGTTTCTCGGCGGTCGATGGTTCCGAGGTGTTCGCCTATGTTCCGTCACCGGTCTATCCGAAACTCTCGGCGCTGACGGCGCAGGACTATGCGCACCAGTACACCGTCGACGGCCAGATGTCCGATCAGGACGTCCAGGTCGGTGGCGCCTGGCGAACGTACCTCGTCGGCGGCCTGGGCGGCGGTGGCCAGGGCGTGTTCGCGCTCGACGTCACCAATCCGGCTGCAGCGAGCGAGGCGGCTCCGGGCAACGTCGTCAAGTGGGAATTCACCGACCGCGATGATTCGGCGATGGGCTACCTCTACACCAGTCCGATCGTCCGGCGACTCGAGAACGGCCAGTGGGTGGCGATGTTCAGCTCCGGGTACAACGCCGAGTTCGACGACGGCGCGCGTCCGGGCAACGGGCGCGCGGCGATCTTCGTGCTGAAGCTGAGCGGGCCGACCGGCAGCTCGCGGACCTGGATCCAGGGGACCGACTACTGGCGGATCACGCTGCCCGTGGGGGCGACCACGGCGCCGAACGGAATCGGCGGCGTCTCGAGCTTCGACTCCGACGGCAACGGCGCGGCCGACCTGCTCTATGCCGGCGACCTCACCGGCCGGGTCTGGCGCGTCCGTCTGCCGCAGGCGACCGGCACCTGGACGCCGACCGCGCAGGCGATCTTCCAGGCCGTGGACAGCGCCAGCACCGCGCAGGCGATCACGGCACCGCTGGCCCTGAGCGTGGGCCCGAACTACACCGGTGCCTTCATCACGTTCGGTACCGGCAAGCTGCTCGAACCGACCGATCTCAAGCCGGTCAGCGGCGTCTTCCCGGCGAACTCGATGTACGGGATCTGGGACAAGACCCCGGCAACCGACCTGGCAACGGCGCTCACGCGCGCCGACCTGATGGGTCAGCGGATCCTGGCGACCGAGAGCAATTCGGCCTATGCCGGCGGCAGCGCCGAAAACGGCGCAATCGAGTTCTCGCTGATGAGCGCCTACGTGCCGAACTATGGCGCCACCAGCCGGTCCAACACGATCTCGGGGACCACGAATCCGCTCGCCACCGGCCCCACGGCAACGACGACGGCCAATCAGCGTGGCTGGTACTTCGACGTGCCCAGCGGCTCGGCGACGGGCGAGCGGTCGATCTATCGACCCGAGACCGTCGGCTCGTTCTCGATCTTCGTCAACGCCTTGCCGTCGGCCGACGCCTGCGAGGGTGGCGGGTCGGAGGCGCAGTATGCGGTCGAGACGCTGACCGGTGGCCGCTCGAACTTCGGCGGCTTCGACCGCGATGCCAACGGCAAGATCCAGGGCAGCAATGGCTCCTTGCTGGGCGACCAGTCGACGTTCGGCGATGTCGCTTCGGTCTCCGGCGTGCCGCAGAAGTTCTACTCGAGCCGACGCGAGAGCACCGGTGGCTTCGGCCAGATGACGATCATGAAGACCGGAGCAACGGTCGGCAGTTCCGGTGGTGCCGGCAGCAGCTGCGACGGCGCCGGACTCGCGCCGATCGGGGTACAGAGCTTCAGTTCGGGCCTGATCGGATCGCAGCGGCTGCCCGGCGGTTGCATCGGCCGGGTCCAGTGGCGCGAACTGGTGACCCACTGACAAACGGCGAACGATCCGTCCCGCCACAAGGTCCACGATGCAACAACGACCGATCCAGCAATCCACCTTCGAGGTCCAACCGACCCCGCGGCCGCCGCGGCCGCCTGCGGGGCCGCCTCGGTCGCCCCAGCCACCTGCCCGGTCGCCCCAGGCGCCTGCCCGGTCGCCCCAGCCGCCTTCCCGGTCGCCCCAGCCGCTTGCCCTGCCGATCGCCCACCCGCTTGCCCGGTCACTTGCTCGATTGCGGCGGCCGGTCGCGCGGTCGCCACGGCGCCCGCTCCAGGCGGGCTTCACGCTGGTCGAGTTGATGATCGCCGCCGTCATCGTCGCCATCCTGGCAGCCGTCGCCTACCCCACCTACATCGGCCAGTTACGCAAGTCGCAACGGGTCGAGGGCCGGACCGCGCTGATGCGGGCGTCGCAGCAGCTCGAGCGCAGCTTCACCCAGAACGGCGGCTATCCGACGAACGCAGCGGGGTTCAACGCACTTTTCGGGCTCGGCGCCAGCGCGACTGTCTACACCGACCCGGACCAGCCGGCCGTGGCCGGTCGGTCCAGGTTCCGCTTCAACTACCTGCCTACGGCCAATGCGTCCGGCGGGTTGCCGCTGGCGTTCACGTTGTCGGCGGTCCCGTTGGCGACGGCGATCACGGACACCGACTGCGGACAATTCACGATCAACGAGCGCGGGCAGCGCACGGTCACGGGTAGCGATCCGCAGGCTCGTTGCTGGCGCTGAC
>JBEVJQ010000457.1:0-4400 GCA_040510055.1 Burkholderiaceae bacterium
CTCGCCACTGCGGCGGCTGCGCTCGCCTCCGGGAATCCCTGAGGCGAGCCCCGGTATCATCCCCGGGCCACAGCGTCGAGCGCCACGGGCGGGCGGCGCGATGTCTCGAGAGCGAGGAGACCGATGAACCCGACCGTCGACACCGCGGCGCGGCGCGAGCGTCTGTTGTCGCTGTGGCGCACGATGACGCGGATCCGCGCCTTCGAGGAAGCCGCCGAACTCGCCAGCCAGGGCGGCGTCGCCGCCTGGGGCCTCGAGGCCGATCACCAGCAGGTCGCGCGCGTTCGCGGGCCGCTGCACCTGTCGACGGGCCAGGAGGCCGTGGCCGCCGCCGTCTGCGCCAATCTCCAACGCCGCGACCTGCTGACCTCGACCCACCGCGGTCACGGCCACACCCTCGCCAAGGGGGCCGACACGACGCGGATGATGTGCGAGCTGTTCGGCCGCGCCGAGGGCTGCAACGGTGGCAAGGGCGGGTCGATGCACATCGCCGATTTCGGCGTCGGCATGCTCGGGGCCAACGGCGTCGTGGCCGCCGGCATTCCGATAGCGGTTGGCGCGGCCCAGGCGCAGAAGATCCGCAAGACCGGCGCCATCGTCGCCTGCTTCTTCGGTGACGGCGCGATCAACCGCGGGCCGTTTCTCGAAGGACTGAACTGGGCCCGCGTGTTCGCGCTGCCGGTGCTGTTCGTCTGCGAGGACAACCGGATCTCGGCCACCACCGACACCCGAACGATGACGGGCGGTGACGGCGCCTCGGAACGGGCGCGGGCGCTGGGGATCGACAGCGTCGCCATCGACGGCAACGACGTCGAAGCCGTCGATACGGCGGCCGCCCGGCTGGTTGCCGAAGTCCGCCGCGGCGCACCGGCGCTGCTGCACGCGATCACCTATCGCCTCACCGGTCACGTCTCGGTCGATCCTGGTGCCTACCGTGATCCGGTCGAGGTCGCGCAGGCGCGCCGCGACGAGCCGCTGGTCAGGGCCCGCAGCAGGTTGCAGGCGCTGGGCGCCGCGGCCGAGGCCGACCGGATCGAGCGCGAGGCCCGCGAGGAAATCGCCCGGGCCGTGCAAGCCGCCGATGCGGCCGCGCCGCCCGCGGCGTCGGCGGCCTATATCGACGTCCTCGACAGCGGGGGTGGTCGATGGTTCTGACCCAGACCTACGCGCAGGCCGCGGCCTCGGCGCTGGCCGCGGCGATGGCCGACGACGAGCGGATCGTCGTTCTCGGCGAGGACCTCGGGCGTGGCGGGGTATTCGGGCAGTATCGGGTCGCCGTGCCGGCCTCCGATGTCGCAGGTAGCGGCGCCGCGGCACCAGCGCCGATGCAGACACTCCAGCAGCGGTTCGGCCGCGACCGCGTCATCGACACCCCGATCTCCGAGGCGGCGATCATGGGAACGGCCGTCGGGATGGCCCTCGCCGGGCTCAAGCCGGTGGTGGAGATGCGGGTCGTCGACTTCGCGCTCTGCGCGATCGACGAGCTGGTCAACCAGGCAGCGAAGAATCGCTACATGTTCGGCGGCCAGAGCCGCGTCCCGTTGATCGCGCGAATGCCGATCGGCATCTGGTCGGCGTCGGCCGCCCAGCACTCGCAGAGCTTCGAGGCCTGGTTCGCGCACGTCCCGGGGCTCGCCGTGGTCTGTCCCGCAACCGCGCAGGACAACCATTCGTTGCTGCGGGCCGCGCTCGACTGCGGCGACCCCGTCGCCTATCTCGAGCACAAGGAACTGTGGGGGCAGGAGGGCGAAGTCGATCCCGCCCTCACGGTCCGGCTCGGCGAGGCAGCCGTCCGCCATGAGGGCAGCGATCTCACGATCGTCAGCTGGTCGCGGACCGCCGGCGAGGCCGTCGCCGCCGCGCGAACGCTGGCGGCCGACGGCATCGGTTGCGACGTGATCGACTTGCGGACGATCTGGCCCTGGGACCGCGACCGCGTGCTGGCGTCGTGCGCGAAGACCGGGCGGCTGCTGGTCACCCACGAGGCGGTGCAGGTCGCGGGCTTCGGCGCCGAGATCGCCGCCGCCGCGGCCGAGGAAACCGGTTGTCGCGTGGCGCGCCTCGGCGCCCCGCGGATCCCCGTTGGCTATGCCGCGGCGCTCGAGGCCGAGGCGCGAATCGGCGCCGATCGCATCGTCGCCCGCGCGCGACGACTGGTGACCGACGAGCGATGACAGGGCCGGCCGACGGCAAGCCGCTGCCGCCGGCGGGCGACAAGCCGCGGTCGCACGACGAGTCGCGGTCGCCGCACGAGCCGCGGTCGCACGACGAGTCGCTGCCGCCAGCCCCGCCGGCGCATCCGGCGATCGATCCCGACGCCGTCGCCGTTCGGCCGCCCGATCCCCCGGTCCGGGTGCCGCTCGCGCTCGAGGACATGCTGGGGGCGGCATCGATGATCGTCCTCGTCGCGATCACGTTCGGCAACGTCGTCGCCCGCTACCTGACCTCTTATTCGTTTGCCTGGACCGAGGAGATCTCGATCGCGGTGATGGTGATCATGACCCTGGCCGCGGCCTCGGCCGCGATCGCCCGCGACCGTCACATCCGGATCGACTATTTCCTCGAGGGTGGCGGCGCGCCGCGCCGCCGCCGGCTGGTCATGTTCGGTGCCCTCGTGGTCTGCGCGTTCTTTGCGCTGCTGACGGTGCTGTCGGGCCGCGTTGTCTGGGATGACATGCAGTACGGCGAGACATCCCCCGGGATCGGCGTCCCGATCTGGTGGTATTCGGCCTGGACGCCATTGCTGTCGGCTGCGATCTGCGGTCGCGCGCTCGGCGTGTTCCTGCGCGCGCGCCGCGGCGACACCGAGCCGCCGTCGCCGTTCCCCGGGCCCGAGCTCGGACCGTGGATTGGCGGTAAGGAACGACCTTGAAGGAGCGACCGTGATCGCGGCGCTGCTGTTCGCCCTGTTCATCGTGCTGATGCTGGTCGGCGTCCCGATCGGCGTCGCGCTGGCCGGCGCGGCGGCGTTCGCCATTGCCATTGCGAACCGCGACGTCCAGTGGCTCGGGCTGCTGTCGATCCCGCAGAACTTCTATGCGGGGCTGGCGAAATACCCGCTGCTCGCCGTGCCGATGTTCGTGCTCGTCGGCGAGATCTTCGACCGCTCCGGCGTCGCCAGGCGGCTGGTCGACTTCGCCGTCGCCATCGTCGGCCGCGGACCCGGGATGCTGCCGCTGGTGGCAATCGCCGTGGCGATGTTCCTCGGCGGAATCTCCGGCTCCGGCCCGGCCAATGCCGCAGCCGTCGGCGGCGTAATGATCGCCGCGATGTCGCGGGCCGGCTATCCGCGGTCGTTCTCGGCGTCGGTGGTCGGCGCGGCCGCCGCCACCGACATCCTGATCCCGCCGTCGATCGCCTTCATCATCTATTCGGTGCTGGTGCCCGGAGCATCGGTTCCGGCGCTGTTCGCCGCCGGGATGATCCCCGGCATCCTCGCCGGCCTGGCGTTGATCGTGCCGACGGTCTGGCTCTCGCGGCGCCACGGTTTCGGTAGTGCCGAGCAGAACCTGCCGCGGCCGCCGTTCTGGCGCAGCCTGCGCGAAGCGTCGTGGGGGCTGGCCGCGCCGGTGCTGATCCTGGGCGGGATGCGCGCCGGCTGGTTTACGCCGACCGAGGCCGCCGTCGTCGCCGTGGTCTATGGCCTGTTCGTCGGGACCGCGATCTATCGGACGATCCGCATCGGCGACCTGTTCGGCCTGATGCGCGACGCGGCCGAGACCTCGGCGGTGATCATGATGGTCGTGGCGCTGGCCGGCGTCTTTGCCTGGTCGCTGTCGACGCTGTCGATCATCGATCCGTTGACGCGGGCGATCACCGGCTCGGGGCTCGGCGAGTACGGCGTGCTGGCGCTGCTGGTGGCCATGCTGATGATCGTCGGGATGTTCCTCGACGGTGTCTCGATCTTCCTGATCTTCGTCCCGCTGCTGATTCCGATCGCCCAGACCTACAACTGGGATCTCGTCTGGTTCGGCGTCGTCCTGACGCTGAAGGTCGCACTCGGCCAGTTCACCCCGCCGCTGGCGGTCAACCTGATGGTCTCGTGCCGGATCGCCGGCGTCGGGATGGAGTCGACGGTGCGCTGGGTGGTCTGGCTGCTGGCGGCGATGTTCATCGTGATGCTGCTGGTGCTGTGCTTCCCGCAACTAGCGCTGTGGCTGCCGGCGCGGCTCGGGTATTGAACCCGTCCCGCCGCGCCCGTCCCGACAAACCCGTCCCGACAAGCCCGTCCCGACAAGCCCGTCCCCGCGGACTGGAAATCGCGGCGACCGGCCAGCGGCCTGCCCGACCCTACAATCGCGCCACGTCCGGCCCCCGGCTTCGTGAACGACCTCACGACGACCTCGGCGGGACCGGCAGATGCCACCCCACGAGGAGACACCCATGCCCGTCCCGACCGC
>JBEVJQ010000458.1:0-5521 GCA_040510055.1 Burkholderiaceae bacterium
TGTGGACCAGGCTGGTGCGGATCTCCTTGTCGCGGATCTTCACCACGTACTCGTCGCCGGAATAGGCCTTCTGCATCGCCGGCCATTGGGCGAGCAGCTTGCGGGCACGCGCCTCGAGCCGCGCCTCGCGTTCCTCGGCGAGCGCGGCGAGCGTCGTGCCGATGGCAGAGCCGCCTCCGGCCGCACCGCCGGCGGACACGCCCTCGCCGGACACGCCCTCACCGGATACGGTGCGCTCACCATCGGCCGCGAGCGCCATCCGCCGCGCTTCGCGCAGCTGCTGGACCTCGCGGGCCAACGTTGCCTGCGCGCGCGCGTGGCGCTTGTAGTCGCGCACGCAGTCACTGATCTCGGCCAGGTAGCGGACCCGCGCGCCGGGCACGATCGGGGTCTGGTGGGTGCTGTGACGGGTCTCGACCGCGGGCAGCCGCCCGCCGCTCACGCTCAGTCCGAGTTCGGCCAGTCGCTCGCGCAACGCGTGGTAGAGCGCCGTCACCCCATCGTCATTGAAGCGGCTCGCGATCGTCCCGAACACCGGCATCTGGTCGGGCCTCTCGCCGAAGGCCTCGCGGTTGCGCTGGACCTGCTTGGCGACGTCGCGCAACGCGTCCTGTGCTCCCTTGCGATCGAACTTGTTGATCGCCACGAACTCGGCGAAGTCGAGCATGTCGATCTTCTCGAGCTGGCTGGCGGCGCCGAACTCGGGCGTCATCACGTACATCGGCACGTCGACCAGGGGAACGATGGCCGCATCGCCCTGGCCGATGCCCGAGGTCTCGACGACCACGAGGTCGAATCCGGCCACCTTGCAGGCGGCGATGACATCGGGCAGCGCGGCGCTGACCTCGCTGCCGGTGTCGCGCGTGGCCAGGCTGCGCACGTAGACGCGCGGACCCTGCTGCCACGGGCCGATGGCATTCATCCGGATCCGGTCGCCGAGCAGCGCACCGCCGCTCTTGCGCCGCGACGGATCGATCGAGATGACCGCGATGCGCAGCGTATCGTCTTGGTCCAGGCGCAGGCGTCGGATCAGCTCGTCGGTCAGGCTCGACTTGCCCGCGCCACCGGTACCGGTGATGCCCAGCACCGGCGCCTTGCGCTCGCCCGCCGCCCGCCGCACCGCTTCGACCAGCGCCGCGTCGGCCTTGCCGTTCTCCAACGCCGTGATCAGCTGCGCCAGCGACCGCCACGCGCGCTCGCCATGGCCGGTGATCGCGCCCGGTTCCTTCGGTGCGTAGCCGGAGAGATCGTGGTCGCAGCGCATGATCATTTCGCCGATCATTCCCTGCAGCCCCATCTGCTGGCCGTCCTCGGGACTGTAGATCCGCGAGACGCCGTATTCCTGGAGATCGCGGATCTCCGCCGGCACGATCACGCCACCGCCACCGCCGAACAGCTCGATGTGCTCGCCGCCGCGTTCCCTGAGCAGGTCGACGGCGTACTTGAAGTACTCGACATGACCGCCCTGATAGGAGCTGATCGCGATCCCCTGGGCATCTTCCTGCAATGCCGCCGTGATCACCTCGTCAACCGAGCGGTTGTGGCCGAGGTGGATCACCTCGGCCCCCATGCTGATCAGGATCCGGCGCATGATGTTGATCGCGGCGTCATGGCCGTCGAACAGCGACGCGGCGGTGACGAAGCGGACCTTGTTGGTCGGCCGATACGCGGCCAGCGCCCGGGCTTCGGCGGACAGGTCGGTCATGTCGATGCTCCTCCAGTGCCCCGCTGCGGGGTCGTAGCTGAACCCTTCGCCGGGGTAAAGTCTTCCTCGAAGAACTCCCATTCTCCGCGCTCGCCTGCGTCCCGGCGCTTGATTTCGCCGGCTCGCAGTTCGACGCGCCGGATCTTGCCGGACACGGTCTTGGGCAGTTCGGCGAACTCCAGCCGCCGGACCCGCTTGTACGGGGCCAGATTCTCGCGCATGAACGCCAGGATGTCCTCGGCCAGGCGCGCCGACGGCGCGAACCCCGGAGCGAGGACGACGAACACTTTCGGCACCGCCAGCCGGACCGGATCGGGACTCGGCACCACGGCCGCTTCGGCGACCGCCTCGTGCTCGATCGCGACCGACTCGAGCTCGAACGGCGAGATCCGGTAGTCCGACGACTTGAACACATCGTCCGCGCGACCGACATAGGTGATGAAGCCCTCGGCGTCACGGGAGGCGACATCGCCGGTCCGGTAGAGGCCGTCGCGCATCGCCGCCTCCGTCCGGGCGGCATCTCCGTGATAGCCGGCCATCAATCCCAGCGGCCTCGGATCGAGGACCAGCGCGATCTCGCCTTCGTCGCGTTGCCGGCCCTCGGCATCGACCAGCACGACGCGATAACCGGGCAGCGGCCGCCCCATCGATCCGGGCTTCATCGGCTGGCCGGGCGGATTGCCGATGACTGCCGTGGTCTCGGTCTGGCCGAAGCCGTCGCGGATCCGGATCCCCCACGCGGCCTCGACCCGTTCGATCACCTCGGGGTTCAACGGCTCGCCAGCCCCGATCAGTTCGCGGATCGCCAGCCGATCGCGAAAGTCATCGAGCTTCTCCTGGATCAGCATCCGCCAGACCGTGGGCGGTGTGCACATCGTCGTCACGCGGCAGCGATCGAGCACGGCAAGCAGGGCCTGGGCATTGAAGCGCGCGCTGTTGTAGATGAAGACGCAGGCACCGGCGTTCCAGGGCGCGAAGAAGCAGCTCCAGGCGTGCTTGGCCCATCCGGGCGACGAGATGTTGAGGTGAATGTCGCCGGGCTCGAGCCCGATCCAGTACAGCGTCGACAGGTGGCCGACGGGGTAGCTCTGGTGGGTGTGCAGGACCAGCTTCGGTTTCGACGTCGTGCCCGAAGTGAAGTACAGCAACAGTGGGTCGGTGGCGCGCGTCGGGCCGTCCGGCGTGAACGCGCCGGGCGCCTGCAGCGAGTCGGCGAACGTCAGCCAGCCCGGCTCCGGAGCGCCGACGCAGATCCGGCTGTAGTCGCCCCCGAGGTCGGCGAACTTGGCGGTGTTGGCGGCACCAGCGATCACGTGCCGGACCTCGCCGCGGTCGAGCCGGTCGCGCAAGTCCTCCGGTGTCAGGAGGTTGGAACTCGGGATCAGCACCGCGCCCAGCTTCACGCAGGCGAGCATTGCCTCCCAAAGCGCAACCTCGTTGTTCAGCATGACCAGGACGCGGTCGCCGCGCTGGACGCCGTGGCCGCGGAGCCAATTCGCGACCTGGCTCGAGCGGTCGGCCATCTGCGCGAACGTGAGCTTGCGTTCCTCGCCCGACTCGTCGACGATCCATAGCGCCGGCCGGTCGTTGCCGGCGGCCATCCGATCGAAATGGTCGAGCGCCCAGTTGAACTGGTTCAGCACTGGCCAGGTGAAGTCGCGACCGGCCGTGGCAGGATCGCCGCGGTGCGCGAGCAGGAAGTCTCGGCTTGCGAGGAAGGCGTCGGCATCGGTCATGGCTGTTTCCCGAGTACGTTCGACGGTGAAGACGCGGCTGGCACGTGATTGTGCCCGCCACCGGCCCCTGTTGCTTGGCCCGCGGGTCCGGCGAGCGCGGCAGCGTCGCCGTCCCCGCATCGCGGTGGCTCCGAGCCGGCGCGGCTGGCGTGCGCCCGACGGATCCTGGCTTGCGCCTGACGGTCCGGCCTGTTCCTTACGGTCCCGGCCTGTGCCCTACGGGTCCCGGCCTGTGTCCGACCTGTCCCCTACGGGTCCCGGGCTGTGTCCGACGGGTCCCGCCTGAACCGGGCGGAACTCGGCCGAAGCTCGGATGGAGTGCAGCCTGAGTCCGGCCGCGTGCCCGGACGGAGCCCGGGGCCTGAACCCGCCCGGAGCTCGGCGCGTCCGGCCGAAGTCGAGCCCGGGCTGGAGCCCTCCGGAGCCCGACGGAGGCCAGCCGAACCGGGTTCCAGGACCCCCTCAGGCGGCACCAGGCCGGGCTGCCCCGTATCTGACGCCAGGTCCGACCCGGTCGACTGGATCAGAGTCGTGCAGCGGCGGCCTTCCCGATATCCTGCAGCGTCCTCAGCGCGCTGACGCGGTCGCCGCGGGCGAGGTCCACGGCGATGATGGCCAGCTGCCGGTCGCCGCGCTGGGTGTAGAGGTAGGCCGCAGGCGACAGTATCCCCTGCTTCTCGTCTTGCTTCTCGACGACGGCGACCGCTTCGTCACCGACGCCGGCGATGGCTTCGTAGCGGATCGACTTTCCGGCACCGGGCTTCAACGGATCGACGAAGCCGAACGCGATTCCGCGCGCCTCCTCACCGGCGCTTCCGGGCTTCGCGCCCAGCGTCACCTGCGTGACCAGCGTGCCGGCCGGATGATCCCAGGTACAGGCCACGATCCCGTATTTCTCGCGGGTGCGCTCGCGCACGCCCGCCGCGGCCTTCGGATAGAACTTCCGGACCTCGCCGGCCGATAGCAGGCTGCACGGATCGACCTTCGGCAGTTCGTCGCCGGAGTCGGCTTTCGGCGCACCGGAGGCGCCCTTGGTCTGCGCAGTGATCTTGTCCGCGAGTTCGCGGGCGGCATCGAATGCCGGCTTGTCCGCGGCACGAACCGCCGACGAGCCGACAACGGCACCCACGACGGCACTCCCGACGCAGACCGCGACCAAAAGAGCGGCTGCAGCGGCCCGCCGGGAAAATGAACTCATCGATGGCTCCGGGTTGGCATTGTCCAGCGGCCGATTGTCGTCGCTCCGGTCGGTCGTCGACGGCGCCGGCCGAGCAGGGATGCGCATTTCTGTGGAAATGGCGGGTCGGGGGCGTCGCGATACCCGGATGCCTGGCCTCGCGGCAACTACCCCGCCCTTGGCGCAAGATCGCATGGATCCTGGGCCGAATCAGTATCGGTGCTGCGACGCACGCATCGTAAGAATCGCCGGCATGGCGATCGCCGAGATCGTGGCGACGGAGACAACAAATGACGCGCAATCGACTCGCCGCGTGGGGCCTCGTCGCGCCACCGCGTTCGTCGGCTTCGGCACGGCCGGGCCCAGACCCGACCTGGTGGTGGCCACCGTCAATAACGGCCACATAATTGGCCGACCGCCTTCCCCAATGCGCCCATGAGCGAATCCGTCGTACTGCACCTGGGCGTGGGCTCGTTTCACCGCGCCCACCAGGCCGCCTACCTCCAGGAATTGATCGAGGCCGGTCACGGCGGCTGGTCGATCATCGGCGCCAATATCCGGCCCGACAACGAGGCCGTGATCGCGGCGCTGGCCGCGCAGCACTGTCGTTATGTCCTCGAGACCGTCTCGCCGGCGGGCGAATGCAGCTACCGGCGAGTCGCGTCGATCGGCCGCGTGATCCCGTGGGAACCGACGCTGGCCACGGTGATCGAGGTCGGGGCAGCGCCGTCGACCCGGATCGTCTCGTTCACCGTCACCGAGGCCGGCTACCTGCTCGGGGCCGACGGCCGACTCGACTGGAGAATTGCCGACCTCGTTGCCGATCGCGACCGGATCCGCGCCGGCCGAGCCGGCGGCCGTGAGGGCATGGCCGGCGGCGACGCGGCAATAGCCGGCGACGAC
>JBEVJQ010000459.1:0-12430 GCA_040510055.1 Burkholderiaceae bacterium
GGTGGAGTTCGGTCAGATACTCGGTCAATTCAGCACGCGTGTTGCGCCAGGTGAAGTAGGTGTAGGACTGCGAGAAGCCGAGCTTGGCGAGCCGGTGCATCACGCGTGGGCGCGTGAACGCCTCGGACAGGAATATCGCTTCCGGATGCGTGCGCCGGACCTCGGTGATCAGCCACTCCCACATCGCAAACGGCTTGGTGTGCGGGTTGTCGACCCGGAACACGGTGACGCCGCAGTCGATCCAGTGCATGACGACACCCTTCAGTTCCTCGAATAGCGCCTTCCAGTCGGCGTTCTCGAACTCGAACGGGTAGATGTCCTGGTATTTCTTGGGCGGATTCTCGGCGTACTGGACGGTTCCATCGGGCCGCCAGCGAAACCAGTCGGGATGGTCCTTGACGTACGGATGGTCGGGGGCGCACTGAAAGGCGATGTCCAGGGCGATGTCCAGCCCCAGGTCGCCCGCCTTGCGCACCAGCTCGCGAAAGTCCGCCTCGGTACCGAGCTCGCGATGGATCGCGCGGTGGCCACCTTCGTCGGCGCCGATCGCCCACGGGCTTCCCGGATCATCGGGTCCCGGCGTCAGCGTGTTGTTCGGTCCCTTGCGCCGAACGCGACCGATCGGATGGATCGGCGGGAAATAGACTATGTCGAATCCCATCGCCGCGATCCGCGGCAGCCAGGCGATGCAATCGGCGAACGTTCCGTGGCGCCCGGGCTCTGCCGCCGCCGAGCGCGGAAAGAACTCGTACCAGGCGCCATAGCGCGCCCGAACCGGTTCGACCACGATCGTCAGCTCTTGTTCGAGACGCGCGACCTGGCGCAGGTCCGGATAACGGTCCATCAACGCACCGAGTTCTTCCGAGCGCGCCAACTCGCGGCGGCCCTCGAAGTCGGACGCGCGCTCGTCACCCGGCGCGCCTCGCCCCTCGCCACCGGAGGCGTGGCGATCGCCATCGGGCGCCAGCCGCGCGGCCAGCACCTTCAAGCGCTCGGCATCGTCGACGCTGGCGCGTGCAGCCGCTTCGCGGATCAACTGCGCGCCGCTCTGCAGCGCCACCGCGATGTCGGCCGGATCCTCGCGCCGATTGAAGTCGTGGCGCCAGGTGTGGAACGCGTCGACCCAGGCCATTACGCCATAGCGGTAGCGGCCGAGGCGGCTGACGGTGAAAGCGGCGCGCCAGCGGTCGTTGCCCAGCGCCGTCATCTCGACCTCGCCGGCATCGACGGCCCCGCGGCCATCACTGCCGCGGCTGCCGTTGTCGCCGTCCTCGTAGTGCCAGGTCAGTCGCACCCGCATCCGGTCATGGCCGTCGGTGAACGCGTCGGCTTCGACCACCACGGCGTCGCCGACGACGCTCTTGGCGGCGAACCGACCGCCATCGACCTGCGGGGTGACGTTCTCGATGATGGCCCTCTTCCAGGGCAGGACGTCGAGTGCCATCTCAGCCAGCCTCCGGCGCGCGGAACATCACCACCGACAACGGCGGCAGCGTCAGCGTCAGCGACTGCATCCGACCGTGCGCCGGTATCGGCACCGAGCCGACGCCGCCGAAGTTGCCCTGGCCGCTGCCGCCGTAGAGGGTTGCATCGCTGTTCAGGATCTCGACCCAGTGTCCCGCGCGCGGCACGCCGACAGCGTAGTTGTGGCGCGGAATCGGCGTACCGTTGACGACCACCAGCACCGATTCGCGGTGATCGTCGCCCTGACTCGCCCGCCGCAGGAAGCAGAGGACACTGTTGGCCGAATCGCTGGCATCGATCCACTCGAACCCGGCGGGGTCGAAATCGATCCGGTGCAATGCGGGCTCGGCGCGATAGGTGCGATTGAGATCCTCGACCCAGCGCTGGACGCCGCGATGGCGGTCATCGCCGAGCGCGTCCCAGTCGAGGCAGCCGTCATGCGACCACTCGCTGCGCTGGCCGAACTCGCTGCCCATGAACACCAGTTTCTTGCCGGGATGGGCCCATTGCAGCCCGAACAGCAGGCGAAGGTTGGCGAACTTCTGCCAGTCGTCGCCGGGCATCTTGCCGAACAGGCTGCCCTTGCCGTAGACGACCTCGTCGTGCGACAGCGACAGCATGAAGTTCTCGGTGAAGGCGTACCACAGGCCGAAGGTCAACCGGCCCTGGTGATAGGCGCGGTGGACCGGATCCTCCCGGAACCAGGCCAGGGTGTCGTGCATCCAACCCATGTTCCACTTCATGCCGAATCCGAGGCCGCCGTTGTAGACCGGCCGCGAGACACCGGGCCAGGCGGTCGACTCCTCGGCGATCGTCTGCACGCCGGGAAAATCGCGATAGACGCCGATGTTCAGTTCGCGCAGGAACGACTCCGCCTCGATGTTCTCGTGGCCGCCGCTCGGGTTCGGGATCCATTCGCCGGCGCGGCGACCGTAGTCGAGATAGAGCATCGAGGCGACCGCATCGACGCGAAGCCCGTCGACGTGATAGCGCTCGAGCCAGAACGCCGCGCTGCTGGCGAGGAAGGAGCGGACCTCGTGGCGCCCGTAGTTGAAGATCCAGCTGCTCCACTCGGGGTGGAAGCCCTGCCGCGGATCGGCATGCTCGTAGAGCGCGGTGCCGTCGAACGACGCCAGCCCATGGGCGTCACCGGGAAAATGCGATGGCACCCAGTCGAGGATCACCCCGATCCCGCGCTGATGCAGGTGATCGACGAAAGCCATGAAGTCCTGCGGCGATCCATAGCGGGACGTCGGTGCGAAGTAGCCGCAGGTCTGGTAGCCCCAGGAGCCGTAGAACGGATGCTCGGTCACCGGCATCAGTTCGACGTGCGTGAAGCCGAGCTTCACGAGGTAGTCGGCCAGTCGCGCAGCGATCTCGCGGTAGCCGAGGAAGCCGGCCGGGTCGCCTTCGGGTCGCATCCATGAGCCCAGGTGCATCTCGTAGACGCTCATCGGCGCGTCGAGCGCGTTGTGCACGACGCGGTCCTTCATCCACTGGTCATCGCTCCACTGGTAGTCGAGCGCGGCGATCCGTGACGCCGTCTGCGGCGGCACTTCGGTGGCGAAGGCGATGGGATCGGCTTTCTCCAGAGCGGAGCCGTCGTGGCCCGAGATGATCCGGTACTTGTAGCAGTTGCCGGGCGCGGCACCGGCAACGAATCCTTCCCAGATCCCGGAGCTGTCGGATCGCGGGTTCAGCGGGTCACGGTCATGCGACCAGCCGTTGAAGTCGCCGATGACGGCGACGCGTTCGGCATTCGGTGCCCAGACGGCGAACCACGTGCCACTGACGCCGTCGCGTTCGAGCGGATGGGCGCCCAGACGCTCGTGAAGCCGCTGATGCGTCCCCTCGCGGAACAGGTAGATGTCGTGATCGGTCAGCCACGGCGAGCGGTCGCGGTCGGGCGCCGGTGCGGCCCGGTCGGGCGCCGGTGCGATCGGTGGCGCCGGCGTCCCGCCGGGCGATGTCTCGGTCCGTGATGCCTCGTTCGGTGTCTCGGTCGGTGATGTCTCGATTGGAGATGCCTCGGTCGTTGATGCCGCGATTGGAGATGCCTCGATCGGTGGTGTCTCGATCGAGGGTGCCACTATTGGTGATGCTTCGGTCGAGGACGCCTCGGTCGGTGATGCCTCAGCGGCGGCCACCGCGCTTGCCGGTGCGACGCTTTCGACGAATGGAGCCGAATCGGGCCCTGCGGCCTCGGTCGGCGGCATCGGGGCCGAGGTCGAACTGTGCGACTCGACCAACGTTGACTCGGGCACTTCCGTCGGGGCGGGTGTGAAGGAGGGCATGGGAGCGGGTGAGTTGACAGCCGCAAACGAAACGAAGGGCGTCGGTGGGGTGACAGCCGCGGACGAAACGACAGGTGACGGGACAGGTGCCGACGCCTCGAATCGTACCGGTGGCGCGATCGGTTCCGCAGCCGGTTCCACTACCGCTGCAGGACTGGCGACGAAGCGTGGCGGATCAAGGACTTCGAGCGGCGGAAGTTCGGCCATGGCCCTCGCCAGTGGTCCCGGCAGCGGCCCTTCCCAGACGCCACTGCGCTTCTCTCCGGCCACACCAGCGGCGAAACCGGTCACGTGCCTGACCGCACCCGCCCGCTCGCCGGCTGGCGCACCGGCAGCGGCCGGATGCCTGGCGGCGTCGGTCCCGGCCCGTTTGTCGCCGGGTTTCTTCGCCGCGGCCTGCTTCGAAGCGGCCTTCTTCGCTGCGGGCTTCTTCAGCGCCGTTTTCTTCGTTGCACCAGCCTTGGAGCCAGCCGCTTTACCGGGCGAGGGCGCACGGCCGGTGGCACCGGCGGCGCTCTTCGTCGCCGGCTTCTTCGCGGCTGGCTTGCGCGCTGCGGCCATGCCTGCGGTGCGCGGCTTCGCCGCTTCGCCCGGTCGCGCGTTGCTCGAGCCCGCTTCATTCGGACCCGGTTCATTCGAACCCGATTGATTGGAGCCCGCTTGAATCGAACCCGGCTCGTTCGAACCCGGCTCGTTCGAACCCGAGTCGTTCGAACCCCTGTGACCCGACGCTCGCGGCGTCGGCATCGTCGATTCCCACGTCGATGGCCCGGACGGCTGCGTCGGCGACGCGCGCTGCTTGTTCGCGTCCCCTGCATCGTCAGGCTCGACAACGCCTGGCCAGTCAGTCGTCAATGCAATCTCCTAACCAAACCTCGTTCAAAGCAAGGACCAGACCCGCAGGAATTGAACTGCGTTCACGAGCCGTGATCCTGTGTCGCGACGTCATCCGGCGTTGGAGTGACGCGAGCGCTCGGGCGCTCCTAGCTCTGCAACCGGCGACGCGCGGCCCGCACCGTTCCCGCGCGTCGTGATACCGCCACGACCCGCGGCCCACTGTGCATCAAGTCGGGAATGTGCCGGGCACCAGGATCGAGCGATCGACCTTGCGCACGTCTCGCAGTCCGCAAAAAGCCATGGTCAGGTCGAGTTCGCGCGCGATGATCTCGAGCGCACGCGTGACCCCGGCTTCGCCCATCGCGCCGAGCCCGTAGAGAAAGGCCCGCCCGATGTAGGTACTCTTCGCGCCGAGCGCCAGCGCCTTTATCACGTCCTGTCCGGAGCGTATCCCCCCGTCCATCTGGATTTCGATTCGGTTGCCGACGGCCTCGACGATCGCCGGCAATGCCGCGATCGACGACAACGCGCCATCGAGCTGCCTTCCGCCGTGGTTCGAGACGATCAGCGCGTCGGCGCCGGAGTCGGCGGCGATCCGTGCGTCTTCGGGGTCGATGATGCCCTTGAGGATCAGCTTGCCACCCCACCGCTCCTTGATCCACTGGACGGCGTTCCAGTCGAGAGCCGGATCGAACTGCTCGGCGGTCCACGACGCCAGCGACGACAGGTCCGAGACGTTGCGCGCATGCCCGACGATATTGCCGAAGCTGCGTCGCTGCGTGCCCATCATCGCGATGCACCAGCGCGGCTTCAGCGCCAGGTCTATCAGGTTGACCAGCGTCGGCCGCGGCGGTGTCGACAGGCCATTCTTGATGTCCTTGTGGCGCTGCCCCATGATCTGCAGATCGAGCGTCACGACCAGCGCCGAGCAGCCGGCGGCCTTCGCACGGTCGATCAACCGCGCGATGAAGTCGCGATCCTTCATCACGTACATCTGGAACCAGAACGGCTTGGTCGTATGGGCGGCAATGTCCTCGATCGAGCAGATGCTCATCGTCGACAGCGTGAACGGAATGCCGAAACGCTCGGCGGCCCGGGCGGCGAGGATCTCGCCATCGGCGAACTGCATCCCGGTCAATCCGGTGGGCGCGATCGCGACCGGCATGGCGACGTCCTCGCCGACCATGGTCGAGCGGATCGATCGGCCCTCCATGTTGACTGCGACGCGCTGGCGCAGCTTGATCGACCGGAAGTCGTCCTGGTTGGCCCGATATGTCCCTTCGGTCCAGGACCCTGAATCGGCATAGTCGTAGAACATCCGCGGAACGCGGCGCTTGGCGAGCCTTCGCAGGTCCTCGATACAGGTGATTACCGGTGCCATCTGCTTGGCCTTCGTCGTTATCGTCCAGCGCGCGCCATGCCGTCGAGCCGGAATCCGGAACGGGGGCGCGGGTCATGAGAATGACGAGGGCTATGTTACTTTGCCGCTGCCGCCATGGTGCCTTCCGCCCTGCTGCGACGATCACGAAATCGGCCGCCCCGGGTGGCAACGTCGGTCCCCGGCGCGGTCGCGACCGGGGCCGGGACCGGCATCGCCCGCGAGCGGGTCGGGTAACGGACGGCGCTGCCGCTGGCGTCGCGCCTGTCGCGGCCCGTAGAATGACCGGTCCAGGCGATCCTCCCTGTGCAGCCGGAGCCGACATGAATCACCCGAAACCCGTGCTCGGCGCGCTGCGCCGGCCGATGCCGCCCGACCTGGGCAAGGCGCTGGCGGCCCGCTTCGGCGAGCGCTATACCGTGGCCCAGGCCGTTCGCGATCATCATGGCAAGGACGAATCGCCGTTTCCGCCGGTCGCACCCGACGCGGTGGTGTTCGCCGAGTCGACCGACGATGTCGTGGCGATCGTCGACCTCTGTCGCCAGCACCGCTTTCCGTTGATCCCGTACGGCGTTGGCTCGTCGCTGGAGGGCCATCTGCTCGCGATCCACGGTGCCATCAGCGTCGACCTGTCGCGAATGAACAAGGTGCTGTCGATCGCCGCCGAGGACCTGACGGTGACTGTGCAGGCCGGGGTCACGCGCAAGCAACTGAACACCGAGATCCGCGATACCGGCCTGTTCTTCCCGATCGACCCGGGTGCCGATGCGTCGATCGGCGGGATGACGGCCACGCGCGCCTCGGGAACCAACGCGGTCCGTTACGGGACGATGCGCGAGAACGTGCTCGGCCTGACGGTCGTCACGGCCGATGGCAAGGTGATCCGGACTGCACGGCGGGCGCGGAAGTCGTCGGCCGGTTACGATCTCACGCGGCTGTTCGTCGGGTCCGAAGGCACGCTCGGCATCGTCACCGAGATCACGGTCCGGCTCTATCCGCAGCCCGAGGCGGTATCGGCCGCCGTCGCGAGCTTCCCGTCGGCCGTCGATGCGGTGCGCACCGTGATCCAGACGATCCAGCTCGGGGTGCCGGTCGCGCGCTGCGAGTTCGTCGACCCGGTGTCGATCGCGGCCATCAACGCCCACAGCAAGTTGACGCTGAAGGAAGCCTACACGCTGTTCTTCGAGTTTCACGGCAGTGCGGCCGGTGTCGCCGAGCAGGCGCAACTCGTCCAGGAGATCACCGGCGAGAACAACGGCGACGACTTCCAGTGGGCGACGCAGCCCGAAGACCGCACCCGGCTGTGGAACGCCCGACACAACGCCTATTTCGCCTGCCTGCAGTTGCGCCCGGGTTCCAGGGCGATCTCCACGGACACTTGCGTGCCGATCTCGCGGCTGGCCGATTCGCTCGAAGGGGCCCGCAAGATCCTAGCCGAGTGGCCGCACCCGTCGTCGATCCTCGGTCACGTCGGCGACGGCAATTTCCACTGCGTGATCCTGGTCAACCCTGACGATCCCGAGGAGATGAAGACCGCCGAGGCGTTGAACGACCGGATCGTCGAACTGGCGCTGTCGCTCGACGGCACCTGTACGGGCGAGCATGGGATCGGGCTGCACAAGATGGGGTTCCTGATCGACGAAGCGGGCGAGGATTCGATCGAACTGATGCGCCGGATCAAGCAGTCGTTCGATCCGGACAACATCCTCAACCCCGGCAAGATCTTCCGAATCTGAGGGACGCGCGTCCCACGAACAGGGCGCGCGTCTCACGTCGGGTCGCCGCGGTCTCACGAACGGCGCGCGTGTCTCACGAACGGGGCGCCGCGGTCTCAGGAACGGGGCGATGCAGTCTCGGCCAGTCGACGCTCGAACTCGCCGAGGCGCGCGCGAATCCGCTCGCCGGCGGCGATCTGCGGTTCCGACGGTTCGAAGCCGGCCGCCTTCTCGCGTTCGGCGATCACCGGCAGCGCTACCGCGAAAGCGCCTTCGAACGACAACGAGCGGCGCAGCGCCTCGTCGAACAGCGCCCGGCCGAACCAGGTGAAATCCGAGCGGTTGCCGCAGCCGAACGAGGTCCGGTCACGGCGGGCCGCCGTCATGATCAGCGTGTCGGGATTGGCCAGCGCGTCGACGAAGCCGCCCGAATAACAAGCCGAGACGACGATCACCCGGTGCCGGATTCCCGCATCGTCGAGCATCCGGGCCAACGTGGGCGGATCGAGCGTGTACAACGACAGCGGCTCGAGTCGGGTCGCGAGGTCGAAGCGCGGTGAACCGTGCGTCGTCAGGTAGAGGAACAGCACGTCCTCGTCGCGATTCATCTGCGCGGCCAGCGCCGCCAGGACGCGACGCAGGTTGCTCACCGTTGCCAACGGGTACTCGCGCAGGGTCCGCTCGCTGTTGACCAGCCGCAGCGACCGGCCGGCGGTGTCGAAGCGCTGGTCCATCAACGGCTGGATCACGTCGAGTTCGCGGCGAAACACGTCCTCGCCGGCGTAGGGCGCGAAGCTGACGAAATAGAGGTCGACGACGCCAGGGCGTCCGGCGGCGACGGCTTCGAGCCGCTCGGCCAGCAGCCTCGGCTGGAGTTCGAGGATCTCCTCGGACGCCGCATAGGTCTCGGCCTCGGCCGGCTCCGGGGCGATCCAGTAGGGCTCACCCGGGTCGGCGAGCGCCCAGCCGATCAGGGCGAGCAGGGCGATGAGCACGATCACCCGGCGCGCGATCGGGATCGGCCGGTACCGATTCAGGTACTGGATGCAGCGAACCGCCACCCACCACGGCCAGATCACCACGAGGGTGTAGAACCAGAACCCGGGGATCGGCACCTCCTGCCCGGCGGCGACTCGGCGATCGAGGAATACCGTGATGGCGTAGCCGAACACCACGATCCAGAAGGTGGCCGAGAACATCACCGTGGCGAAGTGCAGCGCCGGCACCGGATCGCGCGCCGCTGTCACCGACGCGGTGCCGTCGGCTGCCGCGTCCGACGTCCGGTTCGGCGGTCCTGGGTTCCCCATTGCCGAGTACCCCATTGCCGGGTTCGCCGCGGTCATGGTCGCTGTCGGTCCGGTCGCGGGCGCCTCGGTCGCGGGCGAAGCGAAGGTCGGCGCGACAGGGATCGGCGCCGCGGCCGATGGCGCCACGCTCGCGGCGGCTCCCCTTGCCGGCGCCGGCGGGTTCGTGGCCGCGGTCGCTGTCGCAACGCCGCGGTCGCGGGCCGCTTCGGTCAGCCAGACGCTGGCCAGGACCGTGAATGCCAGGTCCAGCCCCGTCTCATGGAGGGCATGCCAGTTGAAGCGACTGGCGTTGTCGTTGAGCACCAGCGCGTCGCCGACGATCGCCACCGCAAAGATCATCGCGACCAGCAGCAGGCACCATAGCGCCGACGACGGGATGCCTCCCGGACGCACCGGCAGCATCAACGCCGCACGCAGGCCGCCAACCAGCACGCCGGGCATGCCGGGCAAGCCGCCGAAGCGGCGCCCCTCGGCCAGCGGGGTCGCGGCGCGGTGCGCGCGACGCCTGGCGGCAGGGCCGACCGGGTCGCGCGCTTCGCCGGGCCGGTCGGGGAAGATCGGGATGCCACTGGTCGCCTCCATCGGCGCACTGCCAGCCGGTTCGACTGCGGTCCATGGCCGATCGGCCACGTCATGGGTGGCGGGGGGCGGGTGCGGCGCGGGCGAATCGATAGGCCGGGATTCGGGCATCGGAGGGTGTCAGAGCGGTGGGGCTATCCTAACTGGTAATGGACAGGCGACCCGGCACCCGGGCCGCGCCGGCGGTGCCCGCCACGGCGGGGCATTCCGAGCGGGAACACGAGGCGAGGCATGGGGATCGGGAGCGCCTGGCGGGCACCGCGCGGATACCGGCGCCCGGACCGATCGCGCCGATCGGCGGCTGGGACGCCGAACTGATCCTCCGTTTCCGGCACGACGCGCGCGCCAAGGTGACGCGAATCGCGGTCAACCGTCACCGCGGCCCGCTTCGTCTGCTCAAGCCGCTGACGAGTGACGATGGTCGGCGACTGGAAGCGGTCATCATTCATCCGCCCGGCGGACTGGTCGCCGGCGACACCCTGCGGATCGCGGCGGTGGCGGAGGACGGGAGTTGTGTCCTGCTGACGACCCCCGGCGCCCAGAAATGGTATCGACCGCGAGCCGCGGCAGCCGCGCGCGTCGCCACTTCGTTGGCGCTCGAGGCTGGCGCTGCGCTCGACTGGCTGCCGCAGCCGTCGATCCTGTTCGACGGCGCGCGCGCGATGCAGTCGCTGGCGATCGCCATGAGCGCGGCGTCGAGTCACGTCGGCTGGGAACTGCTGGTCCGCGGTCGCGACGCGATGGGCGAGCGCTGGCAGCGAGGCGCAATCGATCAGACCCTGTCGATCGCCGTCGACGGCCGCCTCTGGTGGCGTCAGCGGCTGGCGGCCGACGCGAGCGATCGCCTGTTCTCGTCGCCGCTCGGCTGGCGCGGCCGGATCGTCGGAGCGTCGGTCTGGTGTTGCGCTCCGCACTGGCCGCGCGAGCGCATCACGGCGGTTCGTGACCGATGGTGCGAATTGATCGATGGTGCCGCCCTGGTCGGCGGCGCGACAGTGCCGACCAGCGGGCTAGTGCTCGCGCAACTGCTGGGAGACGAGGTCGAGTCGTTGCATGCGACGTCGAAGGCGATGTGGCGCTCGGCCCGTACGCTGCCGGAGTCGGGCACGGCCGTCTCGGATCCGCGGATCTGGCGGACCTGACCTGGCGCGATTCGAGAGGCACGCGCAGACCTGATACGCTCGGGCTGCGAGTGCCACGGCCTCGCCTACGAACCACCTCGGACCAAGCCGCCCCGCCATGGACCTGACCCCTCGCGAGAAGGACAAGCTGCTGATCTTCACCGCCGCGCTCGTGGCCGAGCGTCGCAAGGCGCGGGGGTTGAAGCTCAATCACCCCGAGGCGGTAGCGTTCATCTCCGCGGCCGTGCTGGAAGGGGCACGCGACGGCCGCACCGTTGCCGACCTGATGCATTTCGGTACGACCCTGCTGGGCCGCGACGACGTGATCGACGGCGTCGCCGAGATGATTCCCGAGATCCAGGTCGAGGCCACGTTCCCCGACGGCACCAAGCTCGTCACCGTTCACGATCCGATCGGCTGAGGGTCCTTCCGCGCCCCTCGAGGCGCCGATCTGCACAGAGACAGTGCCTCGCGGCCGCCGAAACCGCGTCGTTTCACCAGGAACGGGCGGCCGCGATTCCCCATTCAGGTGCATTGCGATGCGCTGTGCCGGTGCCCGCCACCTGGCATGCCCATTGCATTCCGTCACCGGTTGTCCGGCCGTCGCTGGCCGAAGACTCGCTTCGCGCTGCACCCCCCGTTCTCAAGCCAGATCCGAGAGATCTAAGGAGTCGTCCATGACGTCGCGTCGTTCCGTCCTGCGCCTTGCCGCGGGTTCTGCCGTTGCCTTTCCGGGGCTGACGGCCTCGAACATCCTGTTCGCCCAGGACAAGTCGCCGATCAAGGTCGGGGTCCTCCACTCGTTGTCCGGGACGATGGCGATCTCGGAAACGGCATTGAAGAACACCGCGCTGATGACCTTCGAGGAAATCAACGCGAAAGGCGGCGTGATGGGCCGCAAACTCGAGGCCGTCGTCGTCGATCCGGCGTCGAATTGGCCGCTGTTCGCCGAGAAGGCGCGCCAGCTGATCACGCAGGACAAGGTCGCTGCCACGTTCGGCTGCTGGACGTCGGTGTCGCGCAAGTCGGTCCTGCCGGTGTTCGAGGAGCTCAACAGCGTCCTGTTCTATCCGGTGCAGTACGAAGGCGAGGAGCTGTCGAAGAATGTCTTCTACACCGGCGCGGCGCCGAACCAGCAGGCGATCCCGGCCGTCGAGTACCTGATGTCGAAGGACGGTGGCGAGGCCAAGCGCTGGATCCTGCTCGGGACCGACTACGTCTATCCGCGCACGACCAACAAGATCCTGCGCGCGTTTCTCAAGTCCAAGGGCGTCGCCGACAAGGACATCGACGAGTCCTACACGCCGTTCGGTCACTCCGACTACCAGACCATCGTCTCGAACATCAAGAAATTCGCAGCCAGTGGCAAGACCGCCGTGGTCTCGACGATCAACGGTGACTCGAACGTGCCGTTCTACAAGGAACTGGGCAACCAGGGGCTCAAGGCGACCGACGTTCCCGTGGTCGCGTTCTCCGTCGGCGAAGAGGAACTCCGCGGGATCGACACCAAGCCGCTGCTCGGCCACCTCGCGGCGTGGAACTACTTCATGTCGGTGAAGAATCCCAGCAACGACGCATTCATCAAGATGTACAAGGACTGGGCCAAGAAGAACAACGTGCCCAATGCCGACACCGTGGTCACCAACGACCCGATGGAGGCGACCTATGTCGGCATCCACATGTGGAAGCAGGCCGTCGAGAAGGCCAAGGACATCAAGGCCGACCCGGTGATCGC
>JBEVJQ010000460.1:0-13107 GCA_040510055.1 Burkholderiaceae bacterium
GCCTGCCGTCACAGGTTCGACGGGCATCGTCGGTGACCGATCTCGTCCGGTCGAGCGATTTCGTCAGCGTTCACGTACCGCTGGTCGAGGCCACCCGCCACCTCATCGATGCCCAGCGGCTTGCCGCGGCCCGACCGGGAACGGTGCTGCTCAACTTCTCGCGCGACGGCGTGGTCGAGGTCCCGGCGGTGCTGGCAGCGCTCGAAGCGGGTCGACTCGAGTACTACGTCTGCGACTTCCCGGAGACGGCCCTGATCGGGCACCCGCAGGTGATCGCGCTGCCGCACCTCGGAGCCTCGACGCGCGAAGCCGAGGAGAACTGCGCGGTGCTGGTCGTCGACCAGCTGCGCGACTACCTCGAGAACGGCAATGTGCGCAACGCCGTCAACTTCCCCGAAACCGTGACGCCGCGCGAGTCCGACTACCGGATGGCCATCGCCAATGCCAACGTCCCCAACATGCTTGGCCAGATCTCGACCGAGATGGCGCGCGCCGGGTTGAACATCCACAATATGCTCAATCGCTCGCGCGGCGAGATGGCATATACGCTGGTCGACGTCGACAGCCCGGTGCCCCAGGCCGTTGTCACGGCCCTCACGGCCATAGACGGCGTACTCTCGGTTCGGTATCTCGACGCGAGCGCCGGGCGTTGAGCCCCTTGCCAATGGCGAATCGGAGGAATCCGAGATGTCCTACCGTCGTGCCTTGCTCCTGATTTCCGTACTGGCTGTCGCCGGCTGCGCCGCGACGGCGACTCCTATGCGGCCAACGGCCACCCAGGGCGGGGCCGCGGCCGGCTCCAGCCAGGTCGTCGTGAAACCGAAGCCCCCGGCGGCGGCGTTCACCGACTTCCGGCACCTGCGCCAGCCGGAATTCGAAGGGTACATGAGCGGGCACTAGCCGCCGAGGAACGCGTTCGAGCGCGGCCTCGAGCGGCATCAGGCTGGCGGTAGCGAGTGGCCGGCAAAGAAGCGCAGCATCTCGGCCGAAGCGTCGGGGCCATCGGCCGCGGGGATCGGTCCGGCCGGCTCGCCGCCGCCCCAGGCGTGGCCGCCGCCGGGGAGCAGCCAGTGCTCGGCGACCGGACGGTTGCCGCCATCGCGATAGACGATGCACCCGGTGCCGGTCTCGTTAGCGGCGGCGGGCCGCGGGTCGGCGACGGCGCCGTAGGCCGCGACCACGCGCTCGACGATCGACTCGCCGTTGCGCGGGTGGACCGTCCGGTCGGCGTCACCGTGAAACACGATCGTCGGCGGCAGCGCTCCGGTCACCGCTGCGACCGCGTCGGCGCCCCGTTTCATGGCCACGAATGCGCTTTTCGCGCCATTGGCGACGCCGGTCGGCATTCCCGCGAATACGCCGACGGCGGCGAACAGATCCGGACGCGCCTCGCCCAGGATCGCCGCCATCGAGGCCCCGGCCGACAGGCCGGCGACATAGACGCGCTGGCGATCGATGCCATGGCGTTCGATCACGTGTAGCGTCATCCCGGCCAGCAGCAGTGGCTCGCCGGCATCGCGATGTTGATGGCCAGGGTTGAACCAGTTCCAGCAGCGCGAAAAGTTGGCCGTGCGCGCCTGCGCCGGGTAGAGCACGACGAAGCCGTGGGCAGCAGCCGCGACGTTCATCCGCGTACCGGTGGCGAAGTCGTCCGGATCCTGCCCACAGCCGTGCAGCATCAGCAGCAGCGGCAACGGTCTGATCCGGTACTGCGGCGGCAGGAACAACTTGTAGCGCCGGGCGCCCCCGGCGTTCTCGTAGCGGCCCCCGATCATCGGCGCGGCCCGAGGGACGGCCACCTTCTTGCGATTCGGGGTTGCCGCCTTGCGCTTCGGGGTGGCCGGCTTGCGCTTCGGCAGCGCGGCCTCGCGCTCCGGGAGCGCCGCCTCGCGCTCCAGGATCGCCGTCGCGCGCCCCGGGGTCACCGTCGCGCGCTCCGGGGTCGCGGTCTCGCCCTTCGGAGTCGCCGACTCGCGCCGCGGCGCGGCCGCCTCGCGCTTCGGGGACGCCGCCTCGCGCTCCAGGGCCTCCCTGCCCTTCCGGTTCGTCAGCCGGCGCTTCAGGGCCGCGCCGAGCGCCGCGATCGCACCTTTCAGGCCACCGGCGCGAACCCGCCGGATGGCGTCCTGGACCCGCTCGATCAGCAAGGAAATCATCGGCTCATGCCGTCCCGGTGACGGCCGGCACAGCTGGATCAGCCGTGCGGGCCGGCGCGCCGTGCGCGCCGTTCAAGCCCGCTTCAATTCGATGACCCTGGTCTCGTCGCCGCCCGGAACCTGGTCGCCGCGCCAGCGCCGCAGCAACCCTTCCTCGTGGGCTCGCGCCTGCTCCAGGTGACGTTCCTTGACGTGACCGTAGCCGCGGATCTTGTCGGGCACGCTCGCGATCTCGACCGCCAGTTCGAGATTGCCGGCATCGAGCTTGTCCAGCAGTTGGTCGACGGTGCGTTCGTACTGCCGGATCAGCCCGCGCTCGGTGCTGCGTTCGCGTGTGTAGCCGAACGGATCGAACGGCGTACCGCGCAGGATCTTCATCCTCGCCAGCCAGCCGAACGCCGTCATCATCCCTGGCCCATAGCGCTTCTTGACCGGTCGCCCGATCCTGGGATCGATCCGTGTCGCCAGCGGCGGCGCCAGATAGAAGTTCAGGTGGAAGTCGCCTTCGAACTGCGCGGCAATCGACGCCCGGAACGCCGGGTCGCTGTGCAGCCGCGCCACCTCGTACTCGTCCTTGTAGGCAAGCAGCTTGAAGTAGTACCGCGCCACGGCCTCGGTCAGCTTCGCCTTCGGGCCCGACCCGAACCGGGCCTGCTCCGCCATGCGGACCTTCTCGACCAGCCGGCGGTACTTCCTCGCCAGCCGCTTGCTCTGGTAGCCGACGAGGAAGTCGGCGCGGCGCTCGATTAGCGCATCGAGATCCTGGGCATTTCGAACCTGCCCCACGGGGCGCTTCAGTTCGATGACCTGGGCACCGTCGGGCCGCACCTCGGCCGGCCGCGCCAGCTTCGTCACCAGTGCCGGATCGAGCGCCGCCCGCCGTCCCCAGAGGAACGCGAGCTTGTTGCGCTCGACCTGCACGCCGTTCAGTTCGATCGCCCGCTCGAGCGATTCGCGGGTCAGCGGCAACCAGCCCTTCTGGAAGGCGTAGCCGAGCACCAGCGGGTTGGTGTAGATCGCATCGCCGAGCAACCCCACGGCGAGATCGTTGGCATCGATGAAGTCGATGTCGACCTCGCCGGCCGCATCGAGGATGTTGCGCTTCAGTGACTCGGCCGGGAGATCCCAGTCGGGATCGGCGAGGAAGTCGGCAGTCGGTGCGACGTTGCCGTTGACCACGGCGCGGGTCACGCGCGGGCGCATCTTCGACAGCGCCTCGCTGCCGGCGGTGACGACCAGGTCGCAGCCGATCACGAGATCGGCCTCGCCGGTGACGATCCGGGTCGAGTGGAGGTCCTGCGGGTCGGCAGCGATCTGCACGTGCGAGAACACCGCCCCGCCCTTCTGCGCCAGCCCGGCCATGTCGAGTACCGAGACGCCGCGCCCTTCGAGATGCGACGCCATCCCGAGCAACTGGCCGATGGTGACGACCCCGGTACCACCGATGCCGGTGACGAGAATGCCGAACGTCCCGTTCGGCTCGTCGCCGAGCACGACCGGAGCGGGATCTTCGGGCTTGAGCAGCGCCGAGGGCAGCGCATCCAGCGAATGCTGGGCCACGGCCGTGCCCTTCCTGAGCTGTCCCCCTTCGACGGTGATGAAGCTCGGGCAGAAGCCCTTGAGGCACGAATAGTCCTTGTTGCAGCTCGACTGGTTGATCCGGCGTTTGCGGCCGAACTCGGTCTCGACCGGCTCGACCGAGACGCAGGCCGACTGGACGTTGCAGTCACCACAGCCTTCGCAGACCAGTTCGTTGATGACCACGCGCCGCGCCGGATCCGGAAAGCCGGGACGGCCGTCGACGACGCGCTTGCGCCGGCGGCGCTTCTCGCTCGCACAGGTCTGGTCGTAGACCAGGACGCTCGTCCCCTTGACCTCGCGGATCTGGCGCTGCACCCAGTCGAGAAGGTCACGATGGTGGATCTCGACGCCGTCGAACGGCGCGCGCCCCTTGACGTCGTCGTACTTCTCCGGCTCGTCGGTGACCACCACGACCTGGGTCGCGCCCTCGGCCCGGACCTGGGCGACGATCGCCGGCACGGTCAGCGGTCCGTCGTGCGGCTGGCCACCGGTCATGGCGACGGCGTCGTTGTAGAGCACCTTGTAGGTGATGTTCACGCCGGCGGCCACCGAAGCCCGGATCGCCAGCAGCCCGGAGTGGAAGTAGGTCCCGTCGCCGAGGTTGGCAAAGATGTGGGTTTCGTCGACGAACGGCGCTTGGCCGATCCAGGGCGTTCCCTCGCCACCCATCTGGGTGAAGAAACTGGTCTGGCGCTCGGGCTTCCACAGCGCCATGAAGTGGCAGCCGATGCCGGCGACGGCCCGCGATCCCTCGGGCACGTGGGTCGAGGTGTTGTGCGGGCAACCCGAGCAGAACGTCGGCGTGCGCGCGACCTCGATATGCGGGGCTGCCAGCAGATGCTCGCGGACCGACAGGATCTCGAGCCGATCCTCGATCCGGCGGCGGATATCGGCCGGCAGCCCGCCGCCGAGACGAGCGGCGTACTGGCCGGGATTGAGCAGCCGCGAGGCGATCGCGCGCGCGATCATCGCCGGCGACAACTCGCCATAGGCCGGAAGCAGCCATTGGCCCTGCGGCATCGCCCACTCGCCGCCGCGCCCGTCCTTCTCGTCGAACTTGCCGTAGACGCGCGGGCGCTTGTCCTCGGGCAGGCTGTAGAGCTCTTCCTTGACCTGGTATTCGAGGATCTGGCGCTTCTCCTCGACCACGAGGATCTCGTCGAGCCCGGCCGCAAAGGCCTGGAGCGACGACGCCTCGAGCGGCCAGACGACGTCGCACTTGAACAGCCGGATCCCCAGTTGTTCGCAGGTGGCGCGGTCCAGTCCCAGTTCGTCGAGCGCCTGGATGGTGTCGACGTAGGCCTTGCCGGCGGTGACGATCCCGAACCACGCATCGGCCGGATCGATCACCGAGCGGTTCAGCCGGTTCAGCCGGACATAGGCGAGCGCGGCGTACCACTTGTAGTCGAACAAGCGCCGTTCCTGCGCCATCGGCGCGTCCGGCCAGCGGATGTTCAGTCCGTGGGGATCTCCCGCGGGCATCGCGAAGTCCTCCGGCAGGAGGATCTTCACCCGCTCCGGATCGACGTCGACCGTCGCCGAGGCCTCGACCGTCTCGGTCACGGCCTTCATCCCGGCCCAGAGCCCCGACCAGCGCGACATCGCCCACGCGTGGAGCCCGAGGTCGAGATAGTCCTGGATACTGGCCGGATAGAACACCGGCAGCCCGCAGGCCTTGAAGATGTGGTCGGACTGATGCGGCAGGGTCGAGCTCTTGGCGCCGTGATCGTCGCCGGCCAGCGCGATCACGCCGCCATGGCGGGCGGTGCCGGCGGCGTTGGCGTGCTTGAAGACGTCGCCGCTGCGGTCGACCCCGGGGCCCTTGCCGTACCAGATCGAGAACACGCCGTCGACGTTCGGCCTGGGCGTGAGCCCGACCTGCTGCGTACCCCAGATCGCGGTGGCCGCGAGATCTTCGTTCAACCCCGGCTGGAAGACGATGCCGCTCTTGTTCAGGTGGCTGTGGGCTTTCCACAACGCCTGGTCGAAGCCGCCGAGCGGTGATCCGCGATAGCCGGAGATGAAGCCCTTGGTGTTCAGTCCGGCGCGGCGGTCGCGCTCGCGCTGCAGCATCGGCAGCCGGACCAGCGCCTGGGTGCCCGACATGAACGCGCGCCCGGCCTCGAGCGTGTACTTGTCATCGAGCGTGACTTCCTTCAGCGCGCGTTCGAGATGGGCCCTGACCCGAGGGTCGAGCGGTGCATTCATTCGGGTGTCTCCTTGCCGGACCGACGATCCGGGGTCCGATCCGCAGCCAGCGGCGGGCGAACCTCTGCGGTCGATTATCGCCCCTTTGTCGACCGGTTACCCGCCGGCGCCGCCGATCCAGCGGGGCGCCGCTGCGGCAGCAGCGTCAGGGCGATGGCCACGAGCATCGCGCCAAGGGCCGCGTAGTCGGCCAGTACCGGGCGCTCGCCGAGCAGCCAGGCGCCCGAGAACACGCCGACGACGGGAATCAGCATCACCGACAGCGCGCTGATCACCGGCGGCATCAGTGTCGCCAGCCGGAACCAGAGGATCTGGGCCACGCCGTAGGCCAGCACGATGTTGTAGACCATCGCGAACCAGCCGCCGAACGAGACCGTGGCGGGCCAGCGGTCGCGCTCGAAGGTCAAGGCGATCACGGCGCAGACGACGAGCGCCTCGATCATCATCCAGAATGTCAGCACGGCGATCGGCGCCGGCACCTTGCGCCGCCGCAGCCGATGGGTGCCGATCGCCCAGGTGAACGCGGCCAGCACCATCATCAGCGTTCCCAGCGGTCGGCCGGTCAGGTTCGAGAATTCCTCGGCCAGCAGCAGCCCGATCCCGGTCGCCGCGAACGCCAGGGCCAGCAGCAGCCGAGGTCCCTGGCGCTCGCCGTAGACGACCGTGCCGATCAGCGCCACCCAGACCGGCAGGGTGTAGCCGAGGATCGCGGCCCGACCCGAGGTCAGCATCCCGATGCCGAGGATCGAAAGGACGAACCAGAGTACGAGGTTGTACAGTCCCAGGGCCGCCACTTCCGGCCACCAGCGCTGGGAGATCGCCAGCGAGTGCCCCTGGAGCCGGGCGATCAGCCCCATCACCGCCAAGCCGCCGATCAGCGAGACGGCCCGGAATGTAAGCGGCGCGAAATCTACCAGCGCCAGCTTCATGATCGGCCAGTTCAGCCCCCAGATCAGGGTGAGGACGGCCAGCAGGACAGCGTCGCGGCGGCTCATCTGGCGCCCGTTACGCTGAATCGGTCTTGCGCGTATCCGTAATCCGTGCTTACGGCGCGATGGGGATGTTGTACAGTCACTGCGTGGCTGCCGACCGAAATGTAGAGTGCAGTTTCAGATTGTCGTTGATCGAGCGCTGGAACCAGAGCGACTCGCTGCTCTGCGTCGGGCTCGATCCCGAGCCGTCGCGCATTCCCGCCCACCTCGGAACCGGCCCGCAGGCCATTGGCGCCTTCTGCCGGGCGATCGTCGACGCCACGGCCGATCAGGTCTGCGCCTTCAAGCCGCAGATCGCCTACTTCGGCGCCCACCGGGCCGAGGCTGAACTCGAACGGTTGATCGCGCACATCCACGACCGCCACCCCGGCGTCCCCGTGATCCTCGATGCCAAGCGTGGCGACATCGGCGCGACCGCCGAGCAGTACGCCAGCGAAGCGTTCGAGCGCTACGACGCCGACGCGCTGACCGTCAGCCCGTACCTCGGCTGGGATTCGATCGAGCCGTACCTGCGCCATCGGGGCAAAGGCGTTTTTCTGCTCTGCCGGACGAGCAACCCGGGCGGGGCCGATCTCCAGGGGCTGCCGTGCCCCGACGAGCCACTCTACTGCCGGGTCGCGCGGCTGGCGGCGGGACCGTGGAACCGCGGCGGCGAGCTCGGGCTCGTGGTCGGCGCGACCTTCCCGGCCGAGATCGCCGCCGTCCGGCGGATCGCACCGGCTTTGCCGTTGCTGATTCCGGGCATCGGTGTCCAGGGCGGCGACATCGACCAGACGGTCGCTGCCGGCCTGGATGACACCGGGGCCGGCATCGTGATCAAGTCCTCGCGGGCGATCCTCTATGCAGGCGATGATCGCGGTTTCGAATACGCCGCCCGCAACGCTGCGATCCGAACGCGCGAGGCAATTGATCGCGCGCGCGTCCGCAGGCCTGTGCTGAACTGAACCGACCAAGAGACCTACCGTGAGAATCCTGATCGCAGAGGACGACTCCACCCTGACCGATGGCCTGTCGCGGGCACTACGCAAGAGCGGCTACGCCGTGGACTGCGTCGAGTCCGGGCCGCGCGCCGACTCGGCGCTGTCGACGCAGGTCTACGACGCGGTAATCCTGGACCTCGGGCTCCCCGGGCTGACCGGGCTCGAGGTGCTCAAGCGGCTGCGGGCGCGCGGGGCCAAGGTCCCCGTGCTGATCCTGACGGCGGCCGACTCGATCGAGCAGCGGGTTCGCGGCCTCGATCTCGGGGCCGACGACTTCATGGCCAAGCCGTTCTCGCTATCCGAGCTCGAAGCGAGGGTGCGGGCGATCGTCCGCCGCCACGCCGGAGCGGCTTCGCCGGTGATGTCGATCGGCAACCTGACCTTCGACCAGGCCGGGCGGGTGGCGCGGGTCAACGACCGCAACGTCGAGCTCTCGGCGCGCGAGATCGGACTGCTCGAAATCCTGATCCAGCGCTCGGGCCGGCTGGTCAGCAAGGAACAGATCGTCGACCACCTGTGCGAGTGGGGCGAGGAAGTGAGCCATAACGCGATCGAGGTCTACGTCCACCGGCTGCGCAAGAAGATCGAGGAAAGCGACGTGGTCATCAGCACCGTGCGCGGGCTGGGCTACTGTCTGCAGCGGCCCGCCGACATCGCCTCCGAGCCGGCTTCCACTCGGGCTGCGTCGGTTGCGACGACGGCCGACGACTCGCGGGCACTGGCTACCGCCGACGTCGCGGTAACGGACGACGGCATCGCCGGCGTCTCGAACCAGGGCGTGGCCGCCAGGTAGCTAGCCCGAGCCAGCTTTGGTCGGCCGCAAGGTCGCGCCGCGAGGCGCTCCCCGGTCGCGACCGCCCCGGCGCCAGGGGCTGCGGTCGATCCTCGATGACCTGGTCCGTACCCACGAGACCCGATTCGCGCCAGCGCCCCGGACCGAGCGCCGGCGGCGGCCCGCCCCGCCGAGCGAACGCCAGCCGTACCAGCGGCGCTCTCTCTATGCCGAGGTGCTGGATTTCGTCTTCGCACCGCTGGCGATCCTCTGGCCGCTGTCGGTTGCCGGCAGCTTCCTGATCGCCCGCTCGCTGGCCGACGTCCCGTTCGACCGCGCGCTCGAAGATCGATTGCGGACGCTGGCGAACCACGTCGAGAGCACACGTCGCGTGGCTGCCGGCAACAGATTGAGCGCCCCCGACGCCCTGTTCTCCCTGCCAGGCGGAGAACGGCTGCTCTACGAGGTGCGCGGATCGGATGGGCGGCTGCTGGCCGGTAACGCCGACCTGCCAAACCCCCGGCGCGGCAGCACTCCGGCCGCCGCGACCGCGATCGAGCGCACGACGCTCCCGATCGCCGGGCATGACTGGCGATTGGCGCGCCTCTGGGTCGCCGACCTGTACGGCGCGAGCGGCCGCGCCGGGACGGGGACCGGGGCCGAACCCGGCGCCGACGCCGCCAGCTCGAAACCCGAGGGCGGCGACAGTTCCCGTGGCCGACCGCTGCTGCTGTTGCAGGTCGCCGAGCCGACGACGCAACGCACGGCCCTCGCCAACGAGATCCTGCGCGGCATTTTCATGCCGCAATTCCTGGTGTTGCCGCTGGCGATCCTGCTGGTCTGGTTCGCGCTCTCGCGGGGATTGCGGCCGCTGCGCCAGGTCCAGGGCCGGATTCACGACCGCGATCCCGACGACTTCTCGCCGATCGATCCGCGCGGCGCGCCGGAGGAGATCGCACCGCTGGTGTCGGCGTTCAACGGCCTGCTGGGGCGGCTCGAGGTCAGCGTCGCCGCCCAGCGTCGTTTCATCGGCGACGCGGCCCATCAACTCAAGACGCCGCTGGCCGGCCTGCGGATGCAGGCCGAGTTGGCGCTCGGCGCCGACGACGCCAACGAACTGCGGACCAGCCTGCGGCTGATCGCTGGCAGCGCCGACCGGTCGGCGCGGCTGGTCTCGCAGATGCTGGCGCTGGCGCGCGCCGAGAACCTGAGTGAAGCAGCGCCATTCCAGCGGGTCGACCTCACGGCCCTGTCGCGCGATGTCGTCGGCGACTGGGTGCCCGGGGCACTCGGTGCCGGCATCGATCTCGGCTTCGAAGCGCCGGACATGGAAGTACCGGTCGAGGGCAACCCGGTGCTGATACGGGAGGCGCTGAACAACCTGATCGACAACGCGCTGCGCTACACCGCACGCGGTGAGAGCGTCACGGTGCGAGTCCTCGCCACGCCCGAACACCCGGTCGTCGAGGTCGAGGATTGCGGCACCGGCATCGAGCCCGAAGACCAGGCGCGGATCTTCGACCGCTTCTTCCGCGTGCTCGGCAACACCGAGGTCAGCGGTAGCGGCCTTGGCCTTGCCATCGTTCGCGAGATCGTCGAGCAGCACGGCGCGACCGTTGCCGTCATGAGTCCTGTACCGGACGGGGCCGGCTGCCCGCCACGGCGCGGCAGCCGGTTCACAATCACCTTTCCGCCGCTGCCCGATCCGGCCGCGGCCGCGCCACCGGAGACTGAATGAACGCTGCCGGGGGCGGGCGCCCGCGCCGGCGACGACAGCCTGGACGTCCGCAGCCGGAGCCTCCCGGCCCCTGCTCCGGCAAAGGCCGGTGCGCTACAATTTCCGGCGTGGCGAATTAGCTCAGTCGGTTAGAGCGACGGAATCATAATCCGCAGGTCCGGGGTTCGAGTCCCTGATTCGCCACCACTTCCATCCCTCCCCTGAGCGCCCTCTTGTGCTGCAGCGGCTGTCGAGAGGTCCTAACTCCGCGGGCTGGGCACGACGACGACCTTCCCCCGACGTCCTCGCAGCGTGGTTGCCGCCAGCGCTTGCTGGGCCTGATCGAGGCTGAACAGCGTCATGCTCGGCGGTTTCAGCGCGCCACGTGCCACTTGAGAGAACAGTGCGCTTCGAACACGCCGGGCGCGCTGCGGCCGAGTCGCCAGGAAGTGCCGAATGTCGACCCCGAGCAGCGCTGCGTTCTTGACCAGGGCGAGGTTCACCGGCAAAGCCGGAATTCGGCCGCCTGCAAAGCCGACGACGAGATACCTGCCCCCCTTGGCCAGTGATCGGAAGGCTGGCTCGAACACATCGCCACCGACCGGATCGAGAACCAGATCGACCGCGCCGTCAGGAGCCAGGCGCTTCAAGTCTGCGCGCCACTCTGGCCGGGAGTAGTCGACAACCGAGGTGGCACCCAGGCCGAGGGCTGCGTTTCGCTTGTCCTCGTTCGATGCGGCGGCGATCACCTCTGCGCCCGCGCGTGCGGCCAGCTGCACGGCGGCGGAGGCCACGCCGCCACCCGCGCCCAGCACCAATAACGTCTCCCCCGCGTTCAATCTGCCTTGCTCGAACAGCGCGTAATGCGCAGTCTGGTAATCCACCAGCATGGCGGCAGCGGCAGGCAACGGCAAGCGCGGATCCAGGACGTCCACGTCCGTGGCGTCCACCACGATCCATTCGGCCAAGCCGCCGCCCAGCTGCCAGGTCACGACCGGGTCGCCCACTTTTGCCGACGTCACACCGTCTCCGACGGCATCGACCGTACCGGCAATCTCGCCGCCGGGTACATAGGGAAGAGAGGGCCTGAGCTGATACTGGCCACGAATGATGAGCCCGTCCACGAATCCCAGCGCAGTGGCGCCGATGCGGATGCGAACCTCGCCGACGCCCGGTACGGGTGCGGGTTGATCCAAGGTCACGAAGGACTCTGGGGGGCCGAAGGAAGTACCGACAACGGTTCGCATCAATGCTCCTCTTAGGCAATGTTATTAGCCCTTTCGAGGCCAGAGCAGCATCATGTCGCGTCACCCCCGGCCAGTTAGGTCCAGCCCTGCCGGCGCTGCCGACCGACGAAAGCGCGCTCGGGGCAGATGAACGGTCGTCGGGTTCATGCGAGCCGAACCTGCCCTGCGGCGGGAAGGCCGAGCAGGCCGCGTAAAATCAACCGTTGCGCCGCGAATGCCGGCCGCCCGTCACCGCAGAGACCCCGTGTCGTTCCTCAGGCCAAGCCTCAGCAGCCTCGTTCACGATGAAGCGCTCCGTCGCCTGGCCGCCGGGCCGCGGCGGCGCCGGTTCACGATGGCGGCCGGCTCGGTGGCGGTCGTCGCGCTCTTGAACACGACCGGGTCGAGCGTAGCCCGCGCGCAGGTCGAGACCGCGGAGCCGCGCAAGATCCCCGAGCATGCGCGGCTCGGAACCCTGCAGCTCGGCGTCTTCCCGCAGGCGTCGCTGAACGGCAAGGCCGTTGTGGTCGGGCCCGGGTTCCGGCTGCTCGACCGCAACAGCCGGGTCGTGGTCCCGGCCTCGGCACTGGGGGCGAACAACGTTGTCGCCTACGTAACCGGCCCCGTCGGGGAGATCACCTCGGCCTGGATCGTCACCGACAGCGAGGTGGCCGCGATCCGCCGCCGACTGTCCGGCGGCCGCTGACAGCGATGGCCCGCAAGCTCTATCTGCGCACCTTCGGCTGCCAGATGAACGAATACGACAGCGGTCGCATCGTCGACCTGCTGGCCAAGACCGAAGGCGCCGAGCGAGTCGACGATCCGGCCGCCGCCGACATCGTCCTGTTCAACACCTGTTCGGTCCGCGAGAAGGCCCAGGAGAAAGTGTTCTCCGACCTCGGCCGGATCAAGGCGCTGAAGCGCGATCGTCCCGACCTCGTGATCGGCGTCGGCGGCTGTGTCGCGACCCAGGAAGGCGCCGCGATCGTCGAACGCGCGCCGTACGTCGACGTGGTGTTCGGGCCGCAGACGCTGCACCGATTGCCGGAGCTGATGGCACGGCGCCGAGCCAGCGGCCAACCGCAGGTCGACGTCTCGTTTCCCGAGATCGAGAAGTTCGACATGCTGCCCGCGCCGACGCGGGCAAAAGGCAGCGCCTTCGTCTCGATCATGGAGGGCTGCAGCAAGTACTGCAGCTTCTGCGTCGTTCCCTACACGCGAGGCGAGGAAGTGTCGCGGCCGTTCGAGTCGGTGCTCGAGGAAGTGGCACGGCTGGCCGCGGCCGGTGCGCGCGAGATCACCTTGCTCGGCCAGAACGTCAACGCCTACCAGGGCCGGGTCGAAGGCTTCGACAGCCCGGCCGACTTCGCGCTGCTGCTCGACTACGTCCACGAGGTTCCGGGTGTCGAACGGATCCGCTACACCACGTCGCACCCACGCGAGTTCAGCGATCGCTTGATCGATTGCCACCGACG
>JBEVJQ010000461.1:0-16489 GCA_040510055.1 Burkholderiaceae bacterium
GACGCTCGACCACGAAGGCCGTCCGTCACAGGCCTATCGCGCCCTGTTCATGCAGGAACTGATCCGCTGGGGCGTGCTCGCGCCGAGCTTCATCGTCAGTTACTCGCATGAGGACGATGACATCGACCTGACAGTCGAGGCTATCCAGCGTGCTGCTGCTGTCTATCGCCGCGCGATCGAGGCCCAATCGACCGATGGGCTGCTGATCGGGGCGCCGACGAAGGTGGTCTACCGCCGCTTCAACTGACTGAACGGGCCGATAAACCGCGCGCAGGGGGCACGATTTCGCCGCTGCGGTCCTCGCCGTACTGGCGTACGGCTGCGGTCCTCGCGACGAACTCGACCCCCCGCGCACGGTTTCTCGGCCCGTTCTCGGGGCGCTGGCCTCGGGCTGGGACTTTGTGTGCTGGCGATGGCCTTGGCGCGCGCAGCGGGCACGATTTCTCGGCCCCTTCTCGGGTCGCTGGCCGCGGGCTGGTCCTGCAGTGTTGGAGCTGGCCCTCGCGCGCGCAGCCGGCCGATTTCGGCCGCTGCGGTTTTTGCGTCGGGAGTGCTACTGGGGGCGGCGCTCGGGACGGTCCTCGGCCAAGTGGCTGCCGAGGGGGATCGTCGGGCCCTGCATGGCGCTCAGCGAAGGCAGACCGCTCTCGATCGACTGCGGATGGCCCGGCATGTACATCGCCTGGACCTCTTCCGGGATGTGATTCAGCGTGCTGCCCTGGAGGTAGTCGTTGATCGCCGACCCCGTGCACTTCGAATCGACGTTGCGCGCCCCGCGCTTTGCCTTCAGGTCACCGAGATGAACGCAACGGAAGTCGATCGAATAACGGGTGACGCCGCTGCGGTTCGGGATCGAAGAGTGCAGTTGCGCTCCCGAGAACATCAGCATCCCGCCCGGCGGCGTGACCACCACCGTCATCGGATCCAGTGCCAGCGCTTCCTGCGGTTTTGGCTGCGGCCGCTCGTCCTTGCCGACATGGTCGACGGCGTTGAACCGCATCTTGGCATTCCACTCCTGGTAGTTGTAGATCTCGGAGTTGTTATGGACGCGGCGGCCGAAGTAGTTCGGGTGGAACGCCATCGCGTTCCCGCCCTCGATCTCGAAGATCGGCAGCCACCAGTTGATCTGGCACATCGGCGCTGAATACCACGTATCGCGATGCGGGTGGAAGGCGTAGGCGATGCCGCTGGTCAGGTAGTCATCGCTGGTCGAGGAACGCATCCTGGGGATGTCGAAATGGGTCTGGTCGAGGTCGCAGCCGATCGACTCGAGCATCCTCGGAATGAGAACCTTGCAATCGGGATGATGGATGAACGCCGGCTTCAGTTTCGCCAGGACTTTGGCGAATTCGCGGACATCGAACTGGTACTGCGCCTTGCGCGGATCGATGCCAGGAAAGTGATCGGCCAGCAACTTGCGCGCGACCTCGATCAAGGCCGACGAGTGCTCGTTCTCAGAGTAGACGTAAAGATCACCGTCGTAGATTCGCTGACGGCGCGTGTCGTCATCGATCTTCTGATCGAAGTAGATCGCGGTCATGGTGTTTTTGGAGGCTGTGCGGGTGGCTGACCGGAAATCTATCACGCACCGGACCGCCGGTTCGGCACTCCCCTGCCACCTCTACGGGCAGACGTCATCCGTAATGCGTAGGTAGTCGACCTCCCTTGCATCGCCGTCGCGACGGTTGCCACCGACCGGCCGGCGCGGCGCGAACCGAACCGCCGCGACCGGGTCCCCGGGGCCGGCGAGACTTGCCGCGATCCGTCGTCGCCACGGCGCGTGCGGGGTGCGGGTGCCGTTCGTGCAGCGGCTCTACCACTTCTTCCAGGGTGCGTCGCCGCTGGCCCAGAGTTCCTCGAGCACGTGCTTGTCGCGCAGCGTGTCCATCGGCTGCCAGAAGCCCGTATGTCGCCACGCGTGAAGCTCGCCTTCGTGGGCGAGGGTCCGCATCGGCCCCTGTTCGAACACGGTGTCGTCACCGTCGATCAGGTCCAGCACCTTGCGCTCGAGCACGAAGTAGCCGCCGTTGATCCATGCCCCGTCGCCCTGCGGCTTTTCCTTGAAGCTGTCGATCCTGGTCGCGTCGGCCGGCAGCGTGAAGGCACCAAAGCGGCCCGGGGGTTGGACCGCGGTCACGGTGGCCAGCCCGCCGTGCTGCCGGTGAAACCGGACCTTGCTGGTGATGTCGATATCGCTGACGCCGTCGCCGTAAGTGCAGAGGAAGGAGTCGCCCTTGATATAGGGGGCGGCGCGCTTGATCCGGCCGCCGGTCATCGTCGCCAGACCGGTCTCGACCAAGGTCACGCTCCACGGCTCGGAGGTGTTGCGATGGATCTCCATCTGGTTGTTGCGCAGGTCGAAAGTCACGTCGGCGCTGCCGAGCGAATAGTCGGCAAAGAAGCTCTTGATGACGTGGCCCTTGTAGCCGCAAAGCACGACGAAGTCATTGAAGCCGTGCGCGCTGTAAATTTTCATGATGTGCCAGAGGATCGGACGGTCGCCAATCTCCACCATCGGTTTGGGCCGAACTGAACTCTCTTCGCTGATCCGGGTGCCGAAACCCCCGGCAAGAATGACGACCTGCATGCTCGAGCGGCGCTCCGTGGTTGCGCTTGATCAGAACCGGTCACGCCGTCGCAACGGCGACCATCGATCGATGTGATGGTGGGTTCCGGTTCCGGCGGCGTCAATTGCCGAAAGCTTTCGACTGTGTCGGATGTCTCGTCGACCCCGACGGTAGCTTCTGGACTGATACATTCAATCCAGCCGGTTGCATGTCGGGCCGGCCCTTGCCAGCGGTACAGGCACCACGGTCGGGGGACCAGCGATGAAGCTGTATACCTACTTTCGCAGTTCGGCGGCGTTCCGGGTCCGGATCGCGCTCAACCTCAAGGGCCTGGAATGGGAGCCGGAAGTGATCTGGCTGGTCAGCGGTGAGCAGGGGCGCGATCCCTACAAGAAGCTCAACCCGCAAGGCCTGGTACCGACGCTGGTCGATGGCGACCTGCGGCTGTCGCAGTCGATGGCAATCATCGAATATCTCGACGAAACCCACCCCGAGCCGCCGTTGCTCGCCAACGGCGCCGCCGGCCGTGCCCGGATCCGTTCGCTGGCGCAGCTCGTAGCTTGCGACATCCACCCGCTGAACAATCTGCGCGTGCTCAAGTACCTGAAGTCGAAGCTCGGCCAGGAACAGCCGGCCATCGACGACTGGTACCGGCACTGGTGCCGCGAGGGTCTTGCCGCCTACGAGTGCGAGCTCGAGAACGGACCCGCCGGCCGGTTCAGTCACGGCGACGGACCGACGATCGCCGATATCTGCCTCGTTCCGCAGGTGTTCAACGCCCGCCGCTTCGACCTCGACTTGAAGGCCTATCCGCGCTCGATGGCGGTGTTCGATGCCTGCATGGCGTTGCCGGCGTTCGACGCTGCGCAACCGTCGAAGCAGGCCGATGCCAGCCGGGCGCAGAGCTGACGACGGCCAGTGACGAGGGTGGCCGATCGCCATTCCGCTCGCTGTCGCGGCGCTCGAACCGGTGCCGGCATTCGGCCGATCGGTGGCTCAGTCGACCAGTGCCGACGCGAACTCCCTGGCGCTGAAGGCCTCGAGGTCCGATACCCCTTCGCCGACACCGATGAAATAGACCGGAATGGGCCGTTCGCGGCGCGTGTGCGCCAATGCCGCGATCGCGCCACCCTTGGCGGTGCCGTCGAGCTTGGTGACCACGAGCCCTGTGACCTGGACGGCATCGTCGAACGCCTTGACCTGGGCCAGCATGTTCTGGCCGGTGTTGCCGTCGAGGACGAGCAGCACTTCGTGGGGCGCGCCATCATGGGCCTTGGCGATCACGCGACGAATCTTCTTCAATTCATCCATCAGATGCGTCTGCGTCGGCAGGCGACCGGCGGTGTCGACGATCACCACGTCGCTGCGGCGGGCGATCCCGGCCTTCACCGCATCGAACGCGACGGCCGCGGGGTCGCCGCCGTCACTGGCGATCACTTGGACTTCGTTGCGCTCGCCCCAGCGCGTCAGTTGCTCGCGCGCGGCGGCGCGGAACGTATCGCCGGCGGCGAGCAGTACCGTCTGGTCGATGGCTCGCAGGTGTCGTGCGAGCTTGCCGATCGACGTCGTCTTGCCGGCGCCGTTGACGCCGGCGATCATCATCACCAGGGGGCGCGAGCGGTCGAGATCGACGGGCTGCTCGAGCGGCGTCAGCATCTCGACCAGCGCCTCTCTCAGCACCTGCTTCAGTCCCGCGGCATCGGTGATCCGGTCGCGCCGTGCTCGTTCGCGCAGATGCCGGATCAGGTGTTCGGTGGTTGTGACCCCGGCGTCGCCGGCGATCAGCGCGGTTTCGATGTCCTCGAACAGGGCCTCGTCGACGCGCGCGCCGGTGAACAGGTGCGTCTGGTTGCCGCGGCTCTTGGACAAGCCCTGGCGCAAGCGATTGAACCAGCCGCTGCGTGTCGGCGTCGCCGGGCCGCGCTCGGCCGCGGCGGTCGCGTTCTTGGCGTCGCCGGGCGGAATCGGTCTGCCGGGGACCGACGGTGGCGCAGCGGGCGGTGTCGCCGCGGGGCGGGGAAGGGTAGCTGAGGCCAGGGCCGCCGGCGCCTGCGCATCGGCTCGGGCGACCGGAACGGCTGCGGATGGCGCTCGGGCTGGCGCTGGCGTTTCCGCGCGCGCCGGCGGTTCGGCGCGCGGGAGGTCGGCGCGCGGCAGATCGGCGCGCGGCAGTGATTCAGCGCGTCGCGCCGCCCCGGCATCTACCGGTGCATAGCCGTCGACGGGCGTTTCAACGCGTACGGGCGAATCGGCCCGGGCGATCGCTTCGTCCCGTGTTGCAGAATCGGGGCGCGATGGGGCCGGCACGGAAGGGGCGCGCGGCGGGAGCTGGACCCGGGCTCGCCCCATCAGTACGTCGGCGAGGGTCGGTCCTGTGTACGGGGGCTCGGCGGCGGCCGGCTTTTCTGCGGCTGTCGGCAGGCGGGCAGGTGATTCGCGGGCCGGAACATTGCTTGCCGGACCGGCGGCGTCCGGGCCCCCAGTGGCTCGTCCTTCGACCGATCCCGCCGCGGCGTTTTCGGCTAGCGCGATCGGTGGCTCGGCCGCATTGTCAGTGGTTGGCGTGCCTGGGGTCGTCATGCCTTCGGCCGTCGCGGCGCCGGGCGGCGCCCCGGTCGTCGTTGTGGGGGCCTTAGGGGTATCGACCGCTGGGGTGTCGACCGCGGAAGTATCGATCGCCGGGCTATGGGCAACTGGACTATCGACTGCCGGGGTATGGACAGCCGTGGTATCGACAGCCGGGGTATCGACAGCCGGCGCGTCGAGCCGTGAGGCTTCGGCGGCAGCGGCATCGGTCGCCGGGGTGTTGGCTTGCGCGGCAGCGGCAGCCTTTTTCGACCTGCGGGTAAGAAATCCGAACATGGGGCTTGTCTGGTTCGCTTCAGCCGCTATGGTAGAGGCCATGGCATCGGTCGATGACCGGTCGCGCCGTCGCTTGCGGCAGCGCGCCGACGACAAGCGCGAACGCCGGCCGCCGAGTGCGCCACAGCGAGTCCGCATCGTGGGCGGTCGCTGGAAACGGACGCCGCTGCCAGTCCCCGACGTCCCGGGCCTGCGGCCGACGCCCGATCGGGTCCGCGAGACCCTGTTCAACTGGCTCGGCGCCAGTGTCGAAGGCGCGACGGTGCTCGACTTGTTTGCCGGTACTGGTGCGCTGGGATTCGAGGCGGCTTCGCGTGGTGCGCAGCGGGTCACGATGGTCGAAGCCGATCCGATCGCCTGGCGCTCGCTGCTCCGGGTCCGCGAGCGACTGCACGGCGAACAGGTCGAGATCGTCCGCGACGACGCTCACCGCTGGCTCGAAAAGGCGGCCGCGAGTGGACTGCGTTTCGACCTGATCCTGCTCGATCCGCCGTTCGGACGGGGCTGGATCGCAGCGGTGATGGCGCGCATCCGGCCGCTCGTCGCTGCCGCTGGCCGCGTCTACGTCGAAGCCGAGGCGCCGTGGCCCGCGACCCCTTACCTGCTGCCCGGGTCGTCCGGGCGCCCAGCGCCAGCGCAGTCCGGCCGGGCAGCCAGCCATGCCCCGGGCGACGGGACTTTGGTCGGTGAGCACCTCGCGATCGCCGACTGGCAGGTCATTCGCGCTGCCCGCGCTGGTCAGGTTCATTATCATCTGCTGGAACCCGCGCAGCTGGCCGGCGCGAACCACGAGGACGACGCCCGATGGTCACTGCCGTTTATCCCGGAACCTTCGACCCGTTGACGCGGGGTCACGAGGACCTCGTCCGGCGCGCCCAGGGCATCTGCTCGCGCCTCGTCATCGGCGTGGCCGACAGCCGCTCGAAGGGTACGCTGTTCAACCTCGAGGAACGCGTGGAGATGGCGCGCGAAGCGGTCAGTTCCTTCGACAATGTCGAGGTCGCGCCGTTCACCGGGCTGCTCAAGGATTTTGCCCAGCGTTGCGGTGCGCGGATCGTGATCCGGGGCCTGCGTGCGGTCTCGGACTTCGAGTACGAATTCCAGCTTGCCGGCATGAATCACTACCTGATGCCGGACGTCGACACCGTATTCCTCACGCCGACCGACCAGTTCCAGTTCATCTCTGGCACGCTGGTACGAGAAATAGCGCTGTTCGGTGGCGACGTCGAGCGATTTGTCTCGCCGTCAGTCGTCGCGCGGCTCGAGGCCAAGCGGCAGGAACGCGTGGCGCGCGGTTCCGGCTAGCAACCGAAGCAGGCAATCGCTGTCGATGGCGCTACTGATCACTGACGACTGCATCAACTGCGACGTATGCGAACCGCAGTGTCCGAATGCCGCGATCTCGATGGGTCCCGAGATCTACCAGATCGATCCCGATCGCTGCACCGAATGCGTCGGCCATTTCGACGAGCCGCAGTGCCGCGCCGTCTGCCCGGTCGATTGCATTCCTGTCGACCCGACCCGAATCGAACCGCAAGCGCAGTTGCTGCTGCGCTACCACCGGCTCCATCCTGCCGGCGCTGAAGCGCTCGCGGAGTCGTAGAACTCGGCCAGCCCGGATCGCGCCACCTGGGTCAGCGCCTCTCCGGTTGTCGTTTGTGCGGTGGCGTCACTCCGGTTCGCGCCACTCAGCTTCGCGCTACAGGGCTTCGCGCTACAGGGCTTCCACCACGGGGCTTCACGCCACGGGGCTTCACGCGCTCGTCGTGCCGGTCGACTTCAGACCACGCGGTAGGATGCTACGCGAACGGGACCGGCCTCGCGCCATTCGCGGGTCTCGGCCTGCAGCGTCTGGTCGGTCAGCGCGTGCTCGGCCACCCAGGCCGCGGGCAACTCGAGCTTCCAGCCACCCAAGGCCGCCATCGCCCCGGCCTTGACCGCCCGCAGCTGGATCGGAGTCGGACGACCGTCGCGCCTCCGCTGGAGGATGACCGCCAGTCGCAAGGCCAGGATCATCGACCAGACCTCGGGTGGCGGTGCGTAGGCCTGCAGCTTGCGCAGACCGCCCGTCTGGCCGAGGACGAGCAGTGACAGCAGCTTCTGTTCGTCGCCCGAAAAGCCAGGCATGTCGGCATTGGCGATGATGTAGGCGCCGTGCTTGTGGGCATCGGCGTGAGCGATCGAAGCGCCGACCTCGCGGATTCGCGCAGCCCAGCGCAACAATTGCAGCCGATGGCCGTCGACCGACTCGCCTTGCAGTTGCCGGTACAAGCTCTCGGCAACGTTGGCGACCTCGTCGCCGTGTTGTGGGTCGAGCCGGTAGCGCTCGACCCAGTGGCTGATGGTCACTTCACGGCGATCTGCGCTGCTCCCGCGCCCGAGCAGGTCGTGGAGCAGGCCTTCACGCAACGCCGATTCACAGAATTCGAGCGACTCTATCCGGAACTCCTCGAACAGCGCCTGCATCACCGCGAGGCCGCCGGCGATGACTCCGCGGCGGTCGGGCTTCAGGCCGGGCAGTTCGAGCGTCTCCAGCGAGCCGGCCTCGAGAATCGCCTTCTCGATCTCGGCCAATGCCGACTGCGTCAGTATTGGCGACCCGCCCATGGCGGCGCTGATCGATGCCAGCGACTTGGCCGTTCCCGACGTCCCGACCGCGTACTCCCAGCCCAGTCGCCGGAACGCACGGACCTCGGCAGCGATCCGTTCGGCACAGTGGATGCGCGCGGCGCGCAGCGTCTGACGGTTCACGCGACCATCGGCGAAGAAGTCGCGCGTGATCGATACGCAACCTATCTGCAACGATTCGCGGCGCAGCGGTTCGAAATCGACGCCGATGATGCATTCGGTCGATCCGCCACCGATATCGACCACCATCCGCCGCTTGCCATCCACGGGAAGGTCCTGCGACGCTCCCAGATAGATCAGACGAGCCTCTTCGCGGCCAGCGATGACCTCGATCGGATAGCCGAGCGTGCGGCTGGCCTGTTCGAGAAACGCCGCGGCGTTGCGGGCGACCCGAAACGTGTTGGTGGCGACGGCCCGAACCCGGTCATGTTCGAAGTCACGGATTCGCTCGGCCAGCCGCGACAGCGCGTCGAGCGCGCGCTGCTGTGCCGGCAGCGACAGTTCCTGGCGTCGATCGAGTCCCGAACCGAGGCGCACCGTCTCCTTGATCTGGTCGACGACGCGCAACTGATGCCCCCCGGGCCCATCCTCGACGTCGGCGATCACGAGCCGGAAGCTGTTCGAGCCGAGATCGACCGCGGCGAGCAGCCGTTGCTGGCCGTTGACGGGTCGATCGTCGGTGATCTGCTGCTCGCGCATGGATGCATTCTGCCCGAGAATCCGAAAGTTCCTTCCCGCCCCGGACCTTCGCCAGCCATCGCCGTGAACGCCAAGCGCACCCCCGTCAACGCTCGATCCCGAGCGGCCGCCGCCGACGGCAAGCCAGGCGACAACAGCGAAGCGTCGGCCACGCCATCACCGCTCGTACCGATACCCGATCCGCTCGATCGCGAAGCCGGCGTGCTCGCATTCAACGAGCGCCTGATGTGCCTCGCAGAGGACAAGAGCGTGCCGTTGCTCGAACGGCTGCGCTTTCTCACGATCGTCTCGAACAACCTCGACGAGTTCTTCGAGATCCGCGTCGCCGAGCTGAAGGAACTGCAGCAACTCGATACCGTGACCGGGGTCAGCATCGGCGACAAGCTCGATGCGATCGCGGCCCGGACCAACGCTCTGCTGCAGCGGCAGTATCAGCTGCTCAACCAGGAGCTGCTTCCGGCGCTGCGCGAACAGGGGATCGCACTGCTCGAGCCGGCGGACTGGAGCGAAGCCCATCGGACCTGGGCGACGCGGGTGTTCGAAGCCGAGATCGAGCCGCTGCTCACGCCGATCGCCCTCGATCCCGTCCATCCGTTCCCGCGGATCTCGAACAAGAATCTCAACTGGGTGGTCGAGCTCGAAGGTCGCGACGCGTTCGGACGTCGTCCCGGGCTGGCCATCGTCCAGGCACCGCGGGCGCTGCCGCGGATGCTGCGCGTTCCGCTGACGGCCTCGGGATCGCCCCATGACCTGATGCTACTGACCGCGATCGTCCAGGGAATGGTCGGGCGGCTGTTCCCGGGCTTGGAGGTCCGCAGCCTCGTGCAATTCCGGCTGACGCGCAACAGCGAGTTGTACGTCGACGAGGAGGAGATGACCAACCTGCGCACGGCATTACGCAGCGAGTTGCGCCAGCGCCATTTCGGCGACGGCGTTCGGCTCGAAGTGTCTGCTGGCGCCTCGGATACGGTGGTCGAACGCCTGCGCAAGGAGTTCGAGCTCGACCGACACGACTGCTACACCGTCGACGGGCCCGTCAACCTCATGCGTCTCAACCAGATCCTGGACCTGGTCGACCGCCCCGATCTCAAGTTCCCGGTGCTGAAGCCGGCGCTGCCGGCGGGGTTGAGGAAGAAGGCGTTGTTCGCCGCGATCGCGCGCCACGACATCCTGATGCACCACCCCTACGAGTCGTTCGAGCCCGTAGTCGTGTTCCTGCGCAGCGCCACCAGTGACCCGCAGGTGGTCTCGATCAAGATGTCGATCTATCGCACCGGCGCCGATTCGCTGCTGATGGAATCGCTGCTCGAGGCCGCGCGCGCTGGCAAGGAAGTGACCGTCGTCGTCGAACTGATGGCGCGGTTCGACGAAGAGGCCAACATCAACTGGGCGGCCAAGCTCGAATCGGTCGGCGCCCACGTCGTCTACGGTGTTGTCGGACACAAGACGCATGCCAAGCTGGCACTGATTCTGCGCCGGGAGAACGGCGTGTTGAAGCGCTACGCCCACCTCGGGACCGGCAACTACCATCCGCGAACGGCGCTCAGCTACGAGGACTTCGGCTGCTTCACCGCCGACCCGCAGATCTGCCAGGACGTCCAGGAGGTATTCCGGCGACTGACCGGACTGGGCGTGGCCGGCAAGCTGCTGCGATTGCTGCAGGCCCCGTTCGAGCTCCATGGCCATCTGCTGGCTTCGATCGAACGCGAGGCGGCCGCGGCACGCGCCGGCCGCAAGGCGTTGATCCGCGCCAAGGTCAATGCGCTGCTGGAACCGCGGATCATCCAGGCCCTGTACGCCGCGAGCCAGGCCGGCGTGAAGATCGAGCTGATCGTCCGGGGCGTTTGCGCGATCAGGCCGGGGATCGCGGGGTTGTCGGAAAACATTCGGGTCATCTCGGTGCTCGGACGCTTCCTCGAGCACAGCCGGGTCTACTACTTCTGGGCCGATGGCGACGAGGCCGTCTGGCTCGGGTCGGCGGACTGGATGAACCGCAACTTCTTCCGCCGCGTCGAGGTCGCATTCCCGGTCCGCGAGAAGAAGCTGAAGAACCGGGTCATCGACGAGTCGTTCCGGATCCCGCTCGATCCTTCGCGCACCGTCTGGGAGATGGACGCCGACGGCAACTACCGATTGCTCAATCCGCAGGCGCCACCGGAGTCGGGCGATCCACAGCGGCTGCTGCTCGAGCGGTTGGCCAGTGGACGCAAGGTCGAGCACGAGCTCGAGGTCGACGAGGGCGTTGTCCCGCGTGCGTCGGCGTCTATACTGGGTCGATGAGCGACACGTTCGGCAAGCGCTATCTCGCAGAGCTCGAGCAGCTGCTGCACTCCGAGGCGGCGTTACGGCGCCAGGGCACGGAACTGCTCGACGATCCCGAGTATCGGGCGCTGCGCGAGCAGTTCATCGAAGGCGACCTGACGCTCGACCAGCTATCCGAGCGCGTGGATGCGCTCGCATTGACGCGAGTCGACGAGGGCCCGCGCCGGGGCGATGGCGGGAACGGCCCGGCCAACCTCGACGATCCGGCTGATGACCCCGACGACGATGGGGCGGTCAGCAGCGGGGACGGCAGTGGAGCGGACGGCAGCGATGGTGGCGGGAACGGCGCCGGCGGCGGAGGCAATGGGGGCGGCGGCAACGGCGGCGATTGATCCCGCTGCGCGCCCCAGCGACAACCGGGCGCGAGGCATCAGTGAACGCCGTGCTTATGCGAATTCAGCCGTGCCGGTCAGTTCCCATCAAGCAGATCGCGCGAATGACGAACGTGTTCGGATTGCTCGGGTCGATCCGCACTTTCTGCGTTGCGAACTGGTCGATCGAGGTCAGCGGCGTCGGAGCCTGACGGACCGCGTAGTTGCCACTACCGTCCTCGGTTCCCTCGCCGCGCAGTGAGGTCGCCGGGGCGATCGGCGACCCCTCGCACAGCACCGCCAACTCCTGGATCTTCGGACGGGCATCGTTGCGTCGCACTTCGCGGGTGCGCGCGAGGTAATAGGTGAATTTGTCGAGTTTCTGCGTTTGCAGGTTGTTGCGGTCGACGTAGATCACGCGCTGTTCGTTGTAGGCGGCTTCACGGGGGCTCTCGAAGACAGCAACCCAATCCGGCTTCGCGTTCGGTCGGTTCGTCACCGTAGCGCCGCGCTCGCCATCCGATGTCGGCGCCCGGTCGGTAGTCGCCGCAGTGTTCTGGCCCCCCGTCTGTGCCGACCCCGAGCCGCCCGCCGTCGCGCTCCCGGTCGTCGCGCCCCCGGAGGCCGCGGCAACGGGCGTCTGCGAACGGGGGGCCGCCATCGACGTCGGTCCGTCACCGCCGGGCAGCGGCGCCGAGCCGCTCTGGCGCGGGGGCGGGCCGGCCGATTCGAGGCTGGCGCATGCGCCAGACAGCAGTGTCAACACGCAAATTCCCAGCGTCGCAATGCGCGATAGTCCGTCGGCTTTGGTCAAACGGGGCTCCAGTCGATGTCGGTCGGAGCAATTGTAAGCGGCCGCCCCGTTACCAATCGTGTCCGTCTGTTCCGGTGCGCCGCGGAGCAATGAATCGGCTCATTGCGGGAGCCGGTTGCTGGTCAGAGTCCTGAGGAAGGCGACGATGTCGTCGCGCTCGTCGCGGTCGATCGCAAGCGGACGGATCCGCGGATCCTGCGCCGGATCTGCGGCGCTGCCGCCGCCGATGTAGTGATCGACGACGGCCTCGAGCGTCGCGAGCGAGCCGTCGTGCATGTAGGGCGCCGTCAATGCGACGTTGCGCAGGCTTGGGGTCCGGAATGCCCGCAGGTCGGCGGCGCGACCGGTCACTTCGTGGCGCCCCAGGTCGTCGGCGTCGGGCGAGCCGAAGCGCAGGAACTCTGCGGCCGCGATCGTCGTCGCAACGCCAGGTACCAGTTGCACGCGCAGGTCGGCCGTTCGCAGTTCGACGCTCCGGGCCTGCACGCCGGTATTGTGGAAGCCGTGATCGGTGAACAGTGCCGAGCGCTCGCCGATCGGGTGACAGCCGCTGCAACCGCGGTGCTCGAATGCCGCGAATCCGCGTCGCTCGCGCTCATCGAGCGCGGCCGGATCGCCGCCGTAGCGCCAACGGTCGAACGGCGAATCGCCGGCGAGCAGGGTCCGCTGGTAAGCAGCCAGCGCGCTCGCGATTCGTCCCGGCGTCGGTCGAGGCGCACCGAACGCGCGGCGGAACAGCCGCCGGTACTCGGAGTGCCCGGCCAGCCGTACCGCAACAGCCTCGTGATCGCGATTGCCCAGTTCATCGGGACGCGTCAGCGGCTCCAGTGCCTGGCGCTCGAGGCCGGCAACGCGGCCGTCGACGAACATCCGCGGCAGGTAGGCCACGTTGAACAGCGACGGCGCGTTGCGACGAAGGCTCGTGCCAGCCATCCCGACCGATGTCCGCAACTCGTTGGCAGTGAATGCCTGCGTGGGCAGATGACACATCGCACACGACAGCGTCTCGTTGGCCGACAGGCGCCGGTCGAAGAACAGCGCCCGGCCCAACTCGACCGCGGCGGCCGGCGGCGCATCGATCGGCGGCAGGCCGAGAGGGACGCGGGCCCTGGCGCTCTCGTCGCTGGCGACCGCCGTCGACAGGCCGCAGTCGAAGCCTAAGCAGCCGAAGCCGAAGCCGAAGACGAAGCCGAAGCCGAAGACGAAGACGAACCAGCCGAAGCCGATCGCCGCGAGCGCCATGGCCCGGCGAACGACACCGCCCGACTCAACCCGTCGCCTTTGCGCCACCGCGCTCCATGTTCAGCGTGCGGAGGTCATTGACGATGGCCTCCGGCGCCAGGGTCGCCACGCTGTAGATCTCGCGCACCTGCCGTTCATCGTCGACGAGGAAGATCCGCAGCAGGTGGTTGAGCGTGCGCGTCGGGCGGCCGCGTGCGTCGGTCTCGACGGTGACCTCCTGACCGAAACCTTCGAGCAGCGGCAGCAACCGCCGCACCGACGCCGTGGTGAGGAACTGCCACCGGACCCTCGGGTCGCGCGCACGTTGGCCGCCGAAGAGCCGCATCTGCTCTGGCGTGTCGTTGGTCGGATCGAAGCTGAGGCTGACCAGTTGCGCCGACGCGGCGAGGGTCGGGTCCGCGAGCAGCAGGTCGTGGACGGTCTCCAGCGTCCGCCAGGCAAGCGGACAGCCCTCGGGGTCACGGCAGTAGGTGTAGATGAACGACACGACCGACGATCTCCCGCCCAGCAATGCATGCAGTCGACGGCGGCGCCCGTCGGAGGTCAGCACCTCGCCGTCGGGAGCGGCCTGGAGACGTAGCAGCTGATAGGTGCCGGCCGCCGGCAGCCGCGAGGCGTCGAGCGGGGAGCGCTGGCCCGGTGGCGGCGGCTGATCGGCGTCGCGGGCGGCGCGCAGATCCGCGGTCGCCGCCATCGCCGCGGCCGCGAGGCCGGCGACCGGTGCGCGAACGCGCCAGCGCCGTGCCGCCGAATCGATCGTCATCAGCGCAGTGCCCGATGAGCCTCGACGTTGCCGGTGGCGGCGAGCCGCGTGCCCACGGCCGGGGCCATCTCGGCCATGCTGCGGCCGGCCGGCCGGGCGGTGAACTTCATGTGGTGAGCCCGGCCCAGTCCGAGCTTGTTGAAGTCGACCTCGAATCGCTGCTTCAGTTCCTTGCCGTCCCAGTCGTAGGCGCGCAGCACTTGCTCGTTGTCGGCCCCTTTCTTGTCCCAGTTGGCCAGCAGCGACGAGGTGATGTAGACGCGCTTTCCGTCCCAGCTCTGCGAGATCATGTTGACCTGCTTGCCGGTGACCTTCTGGTAGGTCTGGCGCGGCTTCTCCGGATCGGTCAGGTCGAAGTAACGCGTTGTTCCGTCCATGAAGGTATTGACCCACAGGCCCTTGCCGTCGGCGGTGATCGAGATGTCGACCGGCAGCGGGATCTTTGCGGGGTCGCCGATCGACCCGACGTCCTTCGCCTGCCACTGCCCCTTGGCGTCCTGCCTGACGAGCCACAGCTTCGACGTCAGCGCGGCTGCCGTGATCGCCCAGTTGTCGCCTTCCTTCAGCGACCAGCGGATCTCGAGCGGTGCACCAGGCACCTCCAACACCTTCTGCGGCCTCATCGCCTTGACGTCCCACGCGATCATGGTGTTGCCGAAGCGCTTCATCGCCTCGCTGTCGCTGACCAGCTTGCCCAGATCCATCATGTAGTTGTTCCAGCCGGCGAAGCTCGACGTCAGCATCACGTTCTTCGCCGGGTTGATCGCGATGTCGTAACCATAGCCGTCGCCGCGCGCGCCGCCGATCTCGCCGATCGGCATCGGCACTTGCTGGACGATCTCGCCGCGGTTGTTGAACATCACCATGCCGGTGACGCCGCCGTGGTCCTTGCTGTTGGACAGCGCCTGCACCAGCATCCGGCCCGGCATCGCATAGAACGTATGCGGGCCGACGAACCCCGTCCGCTCGGCGAGGTTGGCGATGGTGCGCACGAGCTTCGGCTGCTCGGGGCGGGCCATGTCGAAGACGAAGATCCGGCTGTCGTCGAGGCGCCCGGCCCAGAGGTAGCGGCGATCGTCAGTGAAGCCCATGTGGTGCGCCTCACCGCGACCGGGCACCGACAGCTTGTGGATCACCTGGCCATAGCGCTTGGACTTCGGGTCGGCGTCGATGGTCACGAGCTTGTCGCGGCCGTCGCCGACACCGTTGACGCCCAGGGTCCAGACGTGGACGTAGTTTTCCTGGCCCTTGATCAGGTTCGCCATGAACGGCGAATTGCAGGTCTCGTCGGCCTGCGCCGCACCCGGGGCAGACAGGGCGAGGGCCAGGGCCGCGAGCGGGCCGGCCAGTTGCCAGCACTTGTCGTTCATCGTTGTCTCCGAGGTGGTGTGTTCGATGAGACGGACCGCAGGGCACGATACCCCGAGTCGAACGGTCCCGCAATCGCCGCGCGCCCGTCTCGGCTGGCTGTCAGGGCCGGCCGTCGAGACCCTGAAGTCGTCGTCGGTACTTGCCGAGCCGACGCGATGGGTCTGGTCAACTTCAACGGCCCGCCAATCCGCGACCGCTTGGCGACCCGCGACTGCTCGGGAACCCGCGACCGCCGCCCGAACACCTCCGAGCCTCGTCCGGTTCCCGCTCGACCGGGGCCGGTCCGGTTGTGACCATCCGACCCCTGACCGCACGACCCGTGAACACCCGACCGTGACCGCTGCAACGGTGACCGCTCCATTCGTGGCCGCTGCAACCGTGCGGCACCAACCGTGACCGCTCCGTTCGTGACGCTGCAACCGTAACCGCATCAACCGTGACCGCATCAACCGTGACCACCGGGCCATGAACGCCGGACCCGTTCCCGGTGCAGCACAGGGCCATCCGCTTGCCACGATCATGGAGCCGCGATCCGTCGCGGTGATCGGCGCCTCCGAGGACCAGACGAAGTTCGGCGGACGGCTCTACAGGACGTTGCTCCAGCATCGCTACGCCGGCGCCGTCTATCCGATCAATCCGGTACGCGACGAGTTGTTCGGCCTGAGGACATGGCCTTCGATCGAGTCGCTCCCGGCCGCTGCCGACATGGTCGTGATGGCCTTGCCGCGCGACAAGGTCAAGCCGGCGATCGCAGCCTGTGCCAGTCGCGGCTCGAAGTGCGCGATCATCATCTCGTCGAAGTTTTCCGATGCCGGTGCCGAAGGTGCCGCACTGGAGCGCGAAGTGGTCTCTGCGGCGTCGGCGCACGGCATGCGGCTGATCGGGCCCAACTGCCTCGGGATCATTAGCC
>JBEVJQ010000462.1:0-14635 GCA_040510055.1 Burkholderiaceae bacterium
GGTAGAGCTCACACAACCGGCGCTCGTAGGGACCGGCGAGATTTCTGACGAGGGCACCAGGTGTCATCGTTCATCCTGCCGCATGGCCGCGGTAGCAGCGAGCGACGCGCGCACATCGGTGGCGGGCACTACGTAGACCCTCGCGAGCATCACGAAGAAGTTGAGCAGGGTCAGGAACACGGCGGTGACGACGTTGGCGACAAGGTAGGGCAAGCCGGCCAGTTCGACGAGGATCAGCATGCTCGCAAGTACGAGGGCGTAGTTGAGCAGGGTCGCCAGTCCGAAGCGGAGAAATTCCGGCGCCTGTGGTCCCGTCGTGCCGAAAGTGAAGCTCCGATTCAACCACCAGGAGAGCGGGGCGACCAGCGCGATGGATGCGACCGTGGAGGCCACGTAGTGCAGGCCGACGAGATCGGTCGCAACGTAGAGCACGACGAGATTACATCCCAGGCACAGTGAACCGACGCCGACGAATGTCAGGAACTTGCGTGCGGTGCCCACTAGTGGTCGTCGCCCCGCTTCAAGTGGGCGTAGCCGTTGCGGATCGGGGTGACGCTCACGAGTTTGACTGCTTCGAGCAGTCACAGTCGATTCGCCCGGTAGGAAAGGCGATAGACGGAGTGGATGCAACGCGCTGCGACCGGCGGCCAGAAGCGGCGCAGCATCGCCAGGTCTTCGACCGAGCGCCGCTGGTCGGCGATGCCGGCGGTGGTCTCGGAGCCAGGATGAACGCGGTGCGACACCAGTGGCTGCGGAAGGTAGAGAAATCCGCCGTCGGCGGTCGCGAGCCGGGCCCAGGCGTCCCAGTCGAGGTTGATCTGGAACTCGGCCGCAAAGCGGAACTCCGGGATCAGAGCTCGATTGAACGTCACGCTCGGGCAGCAGACCGGATTGCCCCACTTGAGCAGCCGGCGCTTGCGCGCCTGGTCGTAGACGAGCCGATCGGATCCAAAGGCCCGACGACTGAGCCAGCGCTTGACCAGCAGATTGACGTTCGCCGGCCGTGGCCCGTCCGGTGTGTGCTCACGATGCCCGGTAAAGCAGAGCGTGGCGCCCGGCTGGCGCAGAAATGCGTCCTTGACCAACCGTCCGTAGGCAGGATCGAAGAGGTCGTCCTGATGTGCCAGGGTGACGAGTTCGGCGTCGGGAGCGGCGAGCGCGAAGTTCCAGTCGGACGCGATCGATGGCGGGTGCCGACCCACGATCAACGGCACGTCGTGACGACGGGCAACTTCGTGCAGGAACGCCGACGGCGTGGCGGTGGTGATCACCAGTTCGCTCGTTTCGTCCTGGGTCCGGAGCGATTCGATGCATGCCTCGAGGTAGGGCGACTGGCGATAGGCGGGAATGACGAACGCGTGACGCACGCGGGCGATCCTACGCAAGCACCCCGAGCCCGGGCAGCGCGAGGCGACCGACGGTGGCCGACGTGCGTCGTTCGCAGTACACGATGCCGTTGCGCAACAGCCCGAACGCGGCTGCGGCGGCCGACAGGTGCCGTCCGTCGGCCGACCGCCTGCCAGTCTTCGGCGACGCATTATCCTTGCCGCCGTTGCGCACGATGCACTCGAGGCCAGACCGAGACGTCGCATGTTCAAGCAGTCCACCGCATCGCCCGCGGCCCCATCGACTCCGCCCCCGCTGGCAACGGGAAGCGGGAGTGGATCCTCTAACGGAAGCCTGCGCGCTCGCTCGATCGCGGCCCTGGTGCACCTGACCCTGTCGGGCGCAGTCGCCGGCGCCGTACTTGCACTTGTCTATCTGTGCTGGTATCCGAGCCCGCTCGACAGCGTCAGCGGCGTTGGCGGGATTCTCATCCTGCTGCTGATCGTCGACGTCACCCTCGGCCCGGTGCTGACCCTGGTCGTTTTCGATCGGCGAAAGAAGAGTCTGCCCTACGACCTCGCGTGCATCGGCCTCGTTCAGATTGCGGCGCTACTCTATGGCATCCACACGGTCGAGGCCGGCCGCCCGCATTTCCTCGTCTTCGTCAAGGATCGGTTCGAGGTCGTCTCGCGCGCCGACCTGGCTTCCGAGGATCTTCGATCGGCGCAAGCCAATTCGTTCGCTCAGGCGAGTTGGATCGGCCCGCGGATCGTCGCAGCCGAGCCACCTACCGACGAGGCCGAGAGACAACGGATGCTGCTCGAAGCGGTGGCCGGCGGCCGTGATCTTTCGAGTTACCCGGGGCGTTATCGCGACGTCGCCTCGCAGCGCTCGCTGATCCGGTCGAAATCGTTGGACCTCGATGACCTGCGGACACTGAATCCCGGGGCTGAAGCGGCCCTCGAGCGGGCTATTGAGCGTTCTGGTGTCGTCGCTCGGCGACTGCGCTTCCTACCCCTCAAGGGCCCGCAGCGCGACGCCGCGGTGCTGGTGGACGCAGACAGCGCCGAAGTCGTCGGCATGGCGGACCTGCGCCCCTGGCGCTGATCGTCAGGATGCACGGCATCGGACTTCAGTCCGCACCCACGCGCTCGACCCGCGCCGCCAACGCCAGCAACTCCCGCGTCGCCGCCCCAACGTCCTCTGCCCCGAACACTGCGTTTATCAGCGCGCCCGCATCGGCCCCGCTGGCGAGCACGGCCGGCAGCGTCCTGCGGTCGATCCCCCCGATCGCCACCACCGGCAGCCCGAAGCGCCGCGCTTCGCGCAGGATTGCCAGCGGCGCCGCCGGTGCCTGCGGCTTGGTGGCCGAGACGAACATCGCGCCGAAGGCCAGGTAGTCGGCATCGGGCGCGAGCGCCTGCGCCCGCTCGATGCTCGCATAGCAGGAGACACCGATCAGCACGTCGTCGCCGGCCTCGCGCCGCACGCGGGCGACATCGCCGTCGTCACGCCCCAGGTGGATCGCCGCGGCGCCGAGGTCGAGGCCGAGCTGCCAGTCATCGTTGACGACCAGCAGCGCATCGGTCGCCCGGCAGCGCGCGAGCAACTCGCCGACTTGCTCGCGGCGCAGCGCCGCCGAGGCCGTCTTGTTCCGATACTGGAGCAATCGGGCGCCGGCCGCCAGTGCCGCGTCGACCTGCCGGAGCAGGGGCCCGGTTTCCTCGCTATCGGGCGTGATCAGGTAGAGCCCGGCGATCCGCGCACGGTTGGTGCGCCGTTCGTCGGCCGATGCCGACCGTTGGTCCCCAGGCGCTGCCGAAACCGGTAGCGGCGACGCCACGGCCATTGCCGCCGGTTGCACCCCGCCATCCCGCTTGTCGTTTCCCACCCGAATCGGCTCCCACCACTGATCCGCCGTCACCGCTGTCTCGTCGGTCTCGGCGGGTAAGATCGGCTCGCTTTCATTCTAATGACCAGGAGAGATCTTCATGACCGACCCACAGGCGACGGCCAAGGCCGATCGCACCTGGATGTGTCTGATCTGCGGCTGGATATACGACGAAGCGGCCGGACTGCCCGAAGAGGGCATCGCTCCGGGAACCCGCTGGGAGGACCTGCCGATGAATTGGACCTGTCCTGAATGCGGGGCCCGGAAAGAAGATTTCGAGATGGTCGAGATCTGAGTTGCAAGTCCTTCATTCGACATGAAAAAGCTTGTGTTCATCGACCGTCTGGCGATTTGACCGAGGACGGGCGTCATGACTGGACTGGAAGCGATTGCGGGCCTCAAAGTGATGGTGATCGACGACAGCAATACGATCCGTCGTAGTGCCGAGATCTTCCTCAAGCAGGCCAAGTGCGAGGTGATCCTGGCCGAGGACGGATTCGACGCCCTGGCCAAGATTTCGGATCACGTGCCCGACATTGTGTTCTGCGATGTCCTGATGCCCCGCCTCGATGGCTATCAGACCTGCGCGCTGATCAAGAAGAGTCCACGCTTTCGCGAGATTCCGGTCGTGATGCTCTCGAGCAAGGACGGGCTGTTCGATCGCGCGCGCGGCCGGCTTGTCGGCTCGCAGGAGTATCTGACCAAGCCGTTCACCAAGGACACGCTGCTCAACTGCGTGGCCGAACACGGCCAGAAACTTGCACAGGTCGGCATGGCGGTTTGAGCATGAAGCCCGCACGCAAGATCCTGATCGTCGACGACTCGCCGACGGAGCGGTTTTTCCTCGCCGACCTGTTGTCGAAGCGCGGCTACGCGGTCGTCACGGCCGAGAGCGGCGAAGAGGCACTGAACAAGGTCAAGGTCGAGAAACCGTCGCTGGTGGTCATGGACGTGGTCATGCCCGGCACCAGCGGTTATCAGGCTACGCGGGCGTTGGCCCGAGACCCGGCGACGCAGAACATCCCGGTGATCCTCTGCACCAGCAAGAACGCCGAGAGCGATCGTGTCTGGGGGCTGCGCCAGGGAGCGAAAGAGTACGTGGTCAAGCCGGTCGACGTCGACGAGTTGCTGGCCAAGATCGCGACGCTGGCTCCGGTGTGACGCCGGTACCGCGACAAGACGAACAGCGAACAACAGCAGGGCAGGGAAATGGCGAACGAGCCGATGGCATCGATGGCCGAGCGTGAGGCCGACGCGCAGCGCACGAACGCCGCGGCTGCCGCGAAAGCCGCGCCTGGGCGCCCGTCCGCGGGTCCGGGTTCGGCCGCGAAGCTGGGACTTGCCATCGGCAGCGACCGTCTGCTGGTCGACCTGTCGGAGGCAGGCGAGATCGTGCCGCTGCCCTCGATGATCCTGGCGGTTCCGTTGACCCGCGACTGGCTGCTCGGTGTCACCAACCTCCGTGGTTCGCTGCACACGGTCGCGGACCTGCGCCGCTTCGCGCTCGGCCAGTTCACCGACGCCGGCAAGGAAGCGCGGGTCCTGGCGCTGGCCGAAGGGCTCGAGTTCAACGTGACGCTGGTGGTCTCGAAGATGCTGGGCCTGCGCAACACGGCTTCGATGAAACCGCTCGAGGGCGGGATGCCCGCGAGTGCCGGCGCCGATTCGCTGGTCGGGTGCACCCGCCCCTGGTTGGGCCAGGTGCACGTCGTCGCCGAAGGCCACTACTGGCGCGAGTTGAGCCTCGCGCGGCTGGCCGAGGACCACGAGTTCCTGTTGATCGGTCGTCATTGATCGCGCCAAAACCACTAGACAAAGAACCCGCCATGGCCTTCAAGTTATCGTCCCTATCGCTGCCGACCGGCGCCGGTTCCAGGCACCTGGACCCGGATACCGCCATCGTCGACGACAGCGGCGCGGTTGACCTGGTCGACCCGGACACGGCGGCGGACATGGAAGGTGCCGCGACGGGCGAAGCCTTCGAACCGACCCGGACGATGGGCCAGGGTTCACAGCCACGTGGTGGCAGCGAATCCGTTGGCGAGCCGGATCAGGGCAGCGGTAGTCGTGCTTCGACGAGCTGGAACCGACGCAAGAGCGTGTCCAAGCGCCGCTTCGGCGGGCGGCATGACGACCATCCGATGGCCGACGAAGGCGCTGCCGGATTCGACGGCGACGACGACGACGATAGTGACGTACGAGCGACTGCCGTCGCCGATCTTCCGATCGCGCCACGGCACGGCTTCATGATCCCGTGGCTCAGCCGGCAACCGCTGCAGCGCCAGGCCAATCTCCTGCTCACCATCATCGGGCTGTCGGTCCTGCTGGCCAGCCTGCTGGGCATCCTCGGCTACCGCGAGAGCCTGATGTCCCGCCTCCAGACCGACATGGTCAATACCGCGATGATCGAGTCGCAGCGCCTGTCGAAGTCGGCCGCGGTCGCCGCGACCGGCAACGACGACGCCTTCGTCCAACTGCGCGACAGCGCCCGCAATCTGACCGAGGCAATCGGCGCGATGGGTTCCGGCGGCCTGTTCAAGGGCCTACAGGCCGCTCCGCTGTCGTCCGACCACCAATCCGGCGTGAGCCGTGCCAGCCGGCTGATGAAGGATCTCGCCCCTGACGTCGCTGCCATCCTCGATGCCCGGGGGCGGCCCCCTCTCGCCTCGACCGCAGAAGGCCGTGAACTGGCCAGCCGCGTGTTTTTCCGCGGCGAGCAGTTGGGTGACGCGGTTTCGGCCGTGCGCCGCGCCGCCAATTTCGATGACTACCGTTCATACAACCTGGCCGGGATCATCGGTTTCGCCGGGTTGGTGATTCTCGGCTTCCTGCTGCTCGGCAAAGCCTACTACGACGAGTCGTGGCGCAAGGCCGCCGAGGCCCAGGAGCAACGGGCCGAAGCCGAGCGCCTCGAGCAGGAAGCCAAGCGGATCAACGACCAGAACCAGGCGGCGATCCTGCGGCTGATGAACGAACTGCAGGAAGTCGCCGATGGCGACCTCACGGTCCAGGCGACGGTGAGCGAGGACATCACGGGCGCGATCGCCGACTCGGTCAACTACACGGTCGAGGAATTGCGCGACCTGGTCGGCCGGATCAACCGGACCGCGGCGGCCGTTGCTGATGCCTCGAGCCGCGCGCAGATGACCTCGTCGAGTCTGCAGGCGGCAAGCGACCAGCAGTCGCGCGAAATCCGCGAAACCGGCGAGTCGGTGCTCGGGATGGCGAGCCAGATCAAGCAGGTCTCGGAATCGGCGGCGCAGTCGGCGTCGGTCGCCCGCCAGTCGCTGTCGGCTGCCGACAAGGGCCGCCAGGCGGTGGAGAACGCGATCTCCGGGATGAACGGGATCCGCGACCAGATCCAGGAGACCGCAAAGCGGATCAAGCGGCTCGGCGAGTCGAGCCAGGAGATCGGCGAGATCATCGAACTGATCTCGGACATCACCGAGCAGACCAACGTGCTGGCGCTGAACGCCGCGATCCAGGCCGCCTCGGCCGGCGAGGCCGGACGCGGCTTCACCATCGTCGCCGAGGAAGTCCAGCGGCTCGCGGAACGGTCAGCGGAGGCCACGCGCCAGATCTCGGCGCTGGTCAAGGCGATCCAGACCGACACCCACGATGCCGTGGCGGCGATGGAGCGCAGCACCACGGGCGTGGTCGAGGGCGCGCGGCTGTCCGACGAGGCCGGGACAGCGCTCGGCGGCATCGGCGAGGTATCGCGCGAACTCGCCGACCTGATCATGAAAATTTCCCGGACGACGGAAGACCAGGCCGTTTCGGCCGAGGCCGTCGCCCAGAGCATCCAGCGGATCCTGCTGGTGACCGAGCAGACCAGCGAGGGCACCCAGCAGACCGCGGGCTCGATTCTCCAGCTGGCCGAACTCGCGCGCGAACTCAAGAACTCCGTGGCCCGCTTCCGGGTAGCTTGACCGAGGAGCGTTCGAGAATGTCAGTCAACGGTATCGATGTCGTCGCGCTGTCCTGGTGTCTGCCGGAGATCAGGGAATCGCTGGCCCGGGCACGGGCGGCGCTCACCCTCCACGTCAAGGGCGAGAGCGGCTTCACCGGCGAACTGAAATCGGCGCGGCTCCATCTGCACCAGGCGCATGGCGCACTGCAGGTCGCCGACATTGCCGCGGTCAGCATCGTCACGCAGGAAGCCGAGTCGATCCTCGCCCGCGCCGAACGCGAAGAGCTGTCGGTCGATGCCGTTGCGGCCACCGTCATCGGCAACGCCCTGTCGGCGGTCGTCGAGTACCTCGAGGACGCGCAGGCCGGCTCGACCCTTCCGGCAGTGGCGCTGTTCCCCGAGTATCGCGCCATGCTCGGCCTGCATCACGCCGACCGGGTCGAACCGGCCGATCTCTTCTTTCCCGATCTGTCGATCCAGCCGCCGGCTCACGTCCTCGACACCGGCGGCAAGGCTGCCAATACCGATATCGGGATGCTGGCCACGCAGGCGCGCCGCGAGTTCGAGCGCGGCCTGCTCGGTTTCCTGCGAGGTGACGACCATCCCGGCTCGATCGAGGTGATGCACGAAGCGCTGGCGCGGCTACAGGGACAGGACGTGCCGCGCAGTGCGCGCGCGTTCCTCTGGCTCTCGTACGCCCTGCTCGATGCCTTGCGCCATCGCGCCCTGGCTGTCGACCTGCATGTCAAGCGGCTGGTGGCCCGGATCAACCTTCAGGCGCGGCGCACGCTCGACGCCGGCGATCCGGTAGCCGACCGGATGCTAAAGGACCTGCTGTTCCAACTGGCCCGATCGACTGACATCTCCCTGGTCGCGGCGGAGGCCCGTCGTCACTACGGCCTCGCCGGGACCGTGCCGGCCGATTTCGACCGCCGCCGCTATGGTCTTGCCGACCCCGAGGCGCTCGCCGAGGCTCGCGCTGCGACCAAGGCGTGTCGCCGGGCCTGGGAAAAAGCCGTTCGCGGCGCGCGTGGCGACTTGCCGGCAATGCTCGAGGCGAGCGCCGCGCTGGTCGCAGCGCTGAGCCGGCTGCCGTACGACGGGATGACCTCACTCGCGGCGACGCTGCAGACAGTGGTCGCGGAACCGGGTCAAGGACCTGCCGTTGCCGATGGCATCGGTCTCGAGGTCGCCACGGCGATCCTTTTCATCGAGGAGGCGCTCGACGGCGGCCTGCGCAGCGAACCTGCCTACGACGCACGCGGCGGACAGCTCGGCGAGCGCCTGCGCGCGATGGTCGCGCATCCCGATTCTCCCGACGGCGACGCGCCGGGCTGGCTGGTGGAGATTTCGCAGAAGGCATCCGACCGGATGACGATCACGGCGTTCGTCAACGAGCTCGGCGCAGTGCTTCGTAGCTGCGAGCAGACGCTCGACACTTACTTCCGCGATCCGGCCGCAGCTGCGCAGCTGGTCACGCTCGAGCCGTTGTTCGCCCAGGCGATCGGTGTCTTCCGTTCGCTCGGCCACGGGGATGCGGCACGGGCCTGCGCCGCGGTCCAGGCCGACGTTCGCGCCATCGCCGACAACCTCCACGCCGCGGGCAGCGATGACGATCACCAGCGGATCGCCAACAATCTGTCGGCGCTGGGATTCTTCCTCGAGTCACTGCTGCAACCCGGCGGCAGCTCGGTGTTCGAGTTCGACGCCGAGCGGCGTGAACTCGTCGCCCGTGTCGCCGATCGACATGCCGCCGTGGCCGCGGCCGGCGACTCGCCGGTGGCGGGCTCGGAACTCGACCTGAGGTCGAACGTCGACGATGGCGGCTCGGCCGAAAGCCGGATCGCCGCCGAACGCGAGGCAATCGAGCCGTGGCTGTCGATGCTCGAGGTCGCGCCCCAGTCGGCCGATGTCCATGACAACCTGAACAAGTGCCTGACCGCTCTCGAGCGCGACGCGGTGCTGGTCGATGATGTGGCGCTGAAGCAGCGAGCGATCGACGCCCGCAGCATGCTCGCGAAAGTTCGCGCCGGTGCAGCCGATGCGTCCGTGCTCGGTCCGCTGACGGCGTTGCTCGGTCAGCTGGCCGGAGTCGCCGGTGCCAACGTACCAACGGCGGTTGATGACCAGCCGATGGCAGAGGACGAGAGCGAGCTGCTCCAGATCTTCCTGATGGAAGCCGAGGAGGTGCTCGAGGCGATCCGCTCGACCCTGGCTCAGAGCCGGCGCGCGCCGTCCGACCACGGGCACCTGACCACGATCCGGCGCTCGTTCCATACCCTGAAGGGCTCGAGTCGGATGGTCGGCCTCGAACGGTTCGGCGAGAGCGCCTGGGCGTTCGAACAGCTGATGAACAGGTGGCTGTCGGAGGAACGTGCCGGGACCGAGGATCTCTACACCCTGGTCGAGACCGGTCACGAGACCTTCGCCGGCTGGGTCGTGGCGCTGGGCACCAACCCGCGCTACGTGCTGGATACGTCGCTGTTGATCCGTCGCTGCGACGCGCTTCGCGACGGCGAGCCCTTGATCGAGATCATCGGCGCGCCGCTGGTGCCGGCCCAGATTCGGACCGCCCAGACCGACGAGCAAGCGCCGAGAGCGGACGCAGCCGCCGCAGCGCTCGGGAAGGTCGCGCTGTTCGAGGCGGTCGAGCAGGCCCAGCAGGTCGAGCCGGGCGGGCAGGTCGAGCAGGTCGAGCCGGTCGAGCCGGTCGAGCCCGTCGGGCAGGGCCAGCCGGTCGCGGCGTCAGGCGTCGCGGACGTAGTCCGTGGCTCGCAGCCAGCAGAGACGAATTCGGCGGTGAGTGAGTCGCTGACCGAAGTAGCAGTCGCGGACAGTGGCGACGCATCGGCCACGGCGGTAGTCGGCTCGGTTGCCGGTGCAACGATCGCCATCGGGCGCGACGAATCGATCGACCTGGCGCACGCCACAGCGCAGGTTCAAGCGGAACATTCGACGAACGACGAGCCCCATGGCGGTATCGTTGATGAGCCGAACGATGTAGCGAGCGCTGTGGCGAACGTTGCGGATGTTGTGGCGGACGTTGTCGGCGACGTTGGGGCCGACGTTCTGGCGGACGTTGTGGTGGACGGCGCGTCGCGCGACCGGGCCGATGAAGCAGTGGCCGGTATCACTGTCGGCGAGCCGATCGAGATCGAAGTCGACCCTCGGACCATCGAAGCCGACGGTCGCGTCGTCGCGCCGGCGACCGACGATCTCGAGGTCACTGTCGGCGACCGCCGCTTCAGTCGCCAGCTGTTCGACATCTTCAATGCCGAAGCGACCGATCTTCGCGCGCGGATGCAGGCGGCCTTTTCGGGCTGGCATTCGGAGGCGGGCGAGCCCGCGCCGTCCCAGTTGGTCCGATGCCTGCACTCGCTGGTCGGCACGTCGCGCCATGTCGGACTGCCGAGCCTGCGGGCCATTGCGGCGCCGGCCGAGCGACTGCTGCTCGACCAGCAGGCGACGGCTCGTCCGCTGTCGGACCGTGATCGTGATGGATTCTCCGACCTCCTTGGCGCAGTCGACGGCATGCTGGCGGCATTCTCCGGCGGGATTGAACCGCAGGCGAGGCCCGACATCGAGTCGGCACTGGTCTCGATGGCTCAGCGCTGGTCCGAAGAGGATCGGTTGCGACTCGCCAGCGAGCGCCAGCGTCACGACGAGTTCGACGAAGTCGCTATGGACTACGTAACCGAGGTAGGTGACGTGGCCGATGTAGGTGACGTAGCCGACGTAGTCGACACGGGTGCAGCGGCCTTGCCGGACACCGCGGCGGAAGCTGTTCCACCAGCCTCGCCGCAAGCCTTGCCGGAAGCCGCTCCTCAAGCCTCGCCGAACGCCGCGCCGCAAGCCGCGTCGGAAGCCGCGCCCCAAGCCGCGCCAGAAAAAACGCCAGAAAACGCGCCGCGGGCCCCGTCGGAAACTTCGTCCGACACCGGGCCGGAGTTCGTCACGCCCGAAGCGATGGAACTGGCCGAAGCCATGATGGCGGCCGACCACGCGCTCGAGATCGATGTCGAGCCGACGGCCTCGGAACCGGTCGAAGACCCATACGAGGGTCTGGTCGACGAGATCGATGTCGATCTCGGGCCGGTGTTCTTCGAGGAATCCGACGAGCATCTGCCTGCGATCGATGGCGAGTTGCGCCGCTGGTGCGATGAACCGCAGTCGACCGACGCCCCGCAGGCGCTGATGCGGTTGCTGCACACGGTCAAGGGCAGTGCCCGGATGGCCGGTGCGATGCGCCTCGGACAGATGGTCCACGAGATGGAGACGCGGATCGAGGAAGCGATCGCGCACGGATCGGTGTCGAGCGGGTTGCTCGACGAACTGCTCGCGAACCAGGACGCGGTGACGGCGCGCTACGACGCGCTGAAGTCGCCGCAACCGAGTATCGCTGCAGCGACGGCCGCCGTGGAGCCGACGGTCGGATCGACGGCGCCTGCCGCGACGGTCACGCCCGGTGTGGCTCAAGCCCCGGCCGGCCAGGCTCCGGCTGCCCAGGTCGACGGTGCCGTTGCCGCGGCCAGGCCCGCGGGTACCCGCCATCCGATCGGTGCGCAGCATCCGGCCGGCACCCAGCAGCCCGCCAACGCCCAGCATTCGGCTGGCGCCCAGCAGCTGATTCGCGTTCGGGCCGACCTGCTCGACAAGATGGTCAGCGAATCGGGCGAGGTTGCCGTGGCCCGTGCCCGCCTCGACAACGAGGTCGGCGTGATCCGCCAGTCGATGAGCGAACTGGCCGAGAACGTCTCGAGATTGCGCTCGCAACTGCGCGAGATCGAGATCCAGGCCGATACCCAGATCCAGACCCGGACGGCGCACAGTCGCGACACCCGCGCCGACTTCGACCCGCTCGAGTTCGACCGCTATACCCGGTTCCAGGAATTGGCGCGGATGCTGGCCGAGTCGGTGAACGACGTGGCCACGGTCCAGCAGAACGCGGTGCGCGCGCTCGAATCGGCAACGCAGGATCTGTCGCGCCAGAACCAGGTCAGCCGCAGCCTGCAGCAGCACCTGATGCGGGTGCGGATGGTCCAGTTCGGCTCGGTCAACGACCGGCTCTACCGGGTCGTCAGGCAGGCCGGCAAGGACAGCGACAAGCGCGTGACCTTGGAGATCCGCAATGGCCAGGCCGAAATCGATCGCGGCGTGCTCGAGCGGATGATGGCGCCGATCGAGCACATCCTGCGCAATTCGGTGGCTCACGGCATCGAGCCGAAGGCCGAGCGCCTGGCTGCCGGCAAGGCCGAGGCCGGCGAGATCGGTGTTGGCGTCCGGCAGGAGGGCAACGAGGTCATCCTGACCTTCACCGACGACGGCGGCGGCCTGAATTACGCGCGGATCGAGCAGCGCGCCCGCGAGCGGGGCCTGCTCGTCGGCCGTGACAAGCCGACCGAGCGCGAGCTGGCGCAGTTGATCTTCGCCCCGGGCTTCTCGACCGCGACCAACGTGACGGCGCTGGCCGGGCGCGGCGTCGGCATGGACGTGGTCCGCTCCGAGGTCAGCGGCATCGGCGGCCGGATCGATATCGACTCGAAGGTCGGAAAAGGCACGGAGATCACTGTCCACCTGCCGGTTTCGATGGCCGTGAGCCAGGTAGTGCTGCTCGGCGTCGACAAGAGCCGGTTCGCCGTCCAGGCCGCTCTCGTCGAGCGCATCCTGCATGTCAAGCCCGACGAACTGGCGGCGGCCTACGACCAGCACCAGATCAAGGTGGACGGCGAGTACGTGCCGCTGTTCTACCTCGGCAGCCTGCTCGAACTCACCAACGCCAAGCCCGTGGCGCAACGACTGTCGCCGCTGGTGATCATGCGCTCCGGCGCCTCGCGAATCGCGTTGCACGTCGACACGCTGGTTCCGAACCAGGAAGTGGTGATCAAGAACGTCGGTCCGCAGCTGTCACGGCTGACCGGGATCTCCGGCGCCACGGTTCTCGGCAACGGCGACATCGTGCTGATCCTCAACCCCGTCACGCTGGCCCAGGCCCGGCCCGTGGTCCCGGCCGGCCTCGGCGATACCGCGAGCTTCTCGGCAACCGAGATCGCCTCGGTGGCCACCGTCATGGTCGTCGATGACTCGGTCACGGTGCGCAAGGTCACGCAGCGGCTGCTGCAGCGCGAGGGCTACCAGGTGATCCTGGCCAAGGACGGTGTCGATGCGCTGCGCCTGCTCGAGGACACGATCCCCGATGTGATGCTGGTCGACATCGAGATGCCGCGGATGGATGGCTTCGACCTGACCAAGAACGTCCGCAGTACCCCACGGCTCGCGAGCATCCCGTTGATCATGATCACCTCGCGCACCGCCGACAAGCACCGCAACCACGCGATGCAACTCGGGGTCGACGAGTTCCTGGGCAAGCCTTACCCGGAAGACGACCTGCTGGCACACGTCGCCCGCTTCGTCGCCGCACGGCGCGCGACCATCCAGTAGGACTCGAGCCTACTTCGTCGCCGCACGGCGCGCGACCATCCAGTAGGACTCGAGCGCTACTTCGTCGCGGCACGGCGCCCAACCACGCCGTAGCGCTCGAGCGCTTCGCGTCGGGCCGCGTCGTGGTCGACGATCGGCTCCGGATAATCGCGCCCGAGTGTCACCCCGGCGGCGGCCAGCGCCGCGGGCCCGGCGAACCACGGCGCGTGGATGTCGCCGTCGGCAAGCCGTGCCAGCTGCGGCAGGTAGTGACGGATGAACCGTCCCTCGGGATCGAAACGCTCCGATTGCCGCACGGGGTTGAAGATCCGGAACCATGGCTGGGCGTCGCAGCCGGTGCTCGCGGCCCATTGCCAATTGCCGTTGTTGGCCGCGAGGTCGTAGTCGTTCAACGCCAGCGCGAAGTAGCGTTCGCCGAGCCGCCAGTCGATTCCGAGATCCTTGGTAAGGAACGACGCGACAACCATCCGCAGGCGGTTGTGCATGAAGCCGGTGCGCGCGATCTGCAGCATCGCGGCATCGACGATCGGGTAGCCGGTGCGGCCCTCGCGCCAGGCGTCGAAGCGGCTGCGATCGTCGTGCCACGGGATCCGGTCGAATTCCGGTCGGAACGCGTGATCGACGACGCGCGGGAAATGGTGGAGAACCTGGAAGAAGAAGTCTCGCCAGATCAGTTCGCCGAGCCAGGTGCCAGCACCGCCGCGCGTCCGCTCGCCGGCGCGCAGCGCCCCGTGCTCGAGCGCGAACCGGACCGCCTCGCGAATCGACAGTGTTCCGAAGCGCAGGTCGATCGCGTGGAACGAACCCCCGCGAACGGCGGGCAGGTCGCGCAGCCGCTGGTAGTCGTCGATCCGGGCGGCGAAGCGATCGCGCCGGCCGGCGGCGCCGGCCTCGCCCGGTTCGAGTCCCAGATCGAGAAGATTGCTGCGCTCGAAGCCGAGCCCCTCGAGGGTCGGCCGCTCGTCGGCAGTGGCGGCGGCGAGGCGGCAGTCCTCCCGGCTCCTGGGCCGGCTCGACAACTGCCGAAAGTCGCTCGGTCCCAACTGGCGCAGCCACGCGTTGGCGTACGG
>JBEVJQ010000463.1:0-4058 GCA_040510055.1 Burkholderiaceae bacterium
GGCCGGTGGCGATGTACTGGTCGCCGCTGGTGAACCGCGCCTGTTCGGTCCGGTGCGGCTGATCGGTGTCGATCAGCAGCAGCCAGCTATCGGGCCCCGGCAGTTCAGGGACGTGGAACGTGACCGCCTCGTGCCAGGCGTTGAACAGCATCAGGACCGTGACGTCCTCGGCGCGGCGCGGGATCGCACTGGTCCGGGCGCGACCGTCGAAGACGACGGCCAGGCTCACCATGGCCGGGTCGTCCCACTGCGCCGAGGTCAGGTCGGCGCCCTCCGGTGACAACCAGCGCACGTCGGTGATCTCGGTCTGCGGGTCGATGTTGCCGGTGAGGAAACGGTTGCGATGGAGGACCGGCAGCTCGCGTCGCAGTCGCGTCAGCATCCTGACGAATTCGGTCAATTCGGCATGGCGCGGCTCGGCGGCACGGTTCCAGTCGTGCCAGCTGATGTTGTTGTCCTGACCATAGGCGTTGTTGTTGCCCTGCTGAGTCCGCCCGTGCTCGTCGCCGGCCAGCAGCATCGGCGTACCCTGCGAGAACAGCAGCGTCAGCAGCAGGTTGCGCTTCTGCCGGTCGCGCAACTCGATGATCGCGGGATCGTCGGTCGGGCCTTCGACGCCGCAGTTCCAGCTCCGGTTGTCGGAATGGCCGTCGCGGTTGTCCTCGCCGTTGTCCTCGTTGTGCTTGTCGTTGTAGCTGACCAGGTCCTCGAGGGTGAAGCCGTCATGGGCGGTGATGAAGTTGACGCTGGCCCAGGGGCGGCGGCCGCGCCGGTCGAACTTGTCGGCCGAGCCGGTCAGCCGCCGTGCGAAATCGCCGGCGTTGCCCTGGTCGCCCTTCCAGAACGCCCGTACGGTATCGCGGAAGCTGTCGTTCCACTCGGCCCAGCCCGGTGGAAAATCGCCGACGTGGTAGCCGCCGGGGCCGCAGTCCCAAGGCTCGGCGATCAGCTTGACGCGCGAGGACAGCACCGGATCCTGCAGGCAGGACTCGAGGAAGCCGTGGTTCTCGCTGAAGCCTTCCGGTTCGCGCGCCAGGATGGTCGCGAGGTCGAAGCGGAAGCCATCGATGCCGATGACCTCGACCCAGTAGCGCAGGCTGTCGGTCACCAGCTTCAGCGTTCGCGAGCGGCTGGTGTTCAGCGTGTTGCCGGTGCCGGTGTCGTTGATGTAGTAGCGCTGCTGATCGGGGATCAGCCGGTAGTAGGCCGGATTGTCGATGCCTTTGAACGAGAGCGTCGGGCCTAGCTCGTTTCCCTCGGCCGTATGGTTGTAGACAACGTCGAGGATCACCTCCAGTCCGGCTGAATGGAAGCGGTCGATCATCGACTTCAATTCGACCAGTTCGTCGGTGGCGAAGTAGCGCGGGTCGGCGGCGAAGAATCCGATCGAGTTGTAGCCCCAGTAGTTGACCAGCCCCTTGGCGAGCAGGTATTCGTCGTCGATGAAGGTGTGGATCGGCAGCAGCTCGACGCTGGTTACGCCCAGCTCGCGGATCCGCTCGACGACATGCGGCCGGGCCAGCCCGGCGAAGGTCCCGCGCAGTGCCTCGGGCACGTCCGGATGGCCCATGGTGTAGCCGCGGACGTGGGTCTCGTAGATGACGGTATCGCCCCAGGGCACGCGGACGAACGGGACCCGCACGCCGCGAACGTCAGGGTCGGTGACGACGCACTTGGGAACGAACGGCGCGCTGTCGCGTTTATCGAACGACAGGTCACGGTCGTCATGGTCGAGGATGTAGCCGAAGATTTCGGGCCGCCACTGCAGCCGGCCGGCATGGGCTCGGGCGTATGGATCGAGCAGCAGCTTGTTCGGGTTGAAGCGCAGCCCGGCATCGGGCTCGTACGGGCCGTGGACGCGCAGACCGTAGCGCGTCCCGGCGCGGACACCTTCGAGATAGCCGTGCCAGACCTCGTCGGTGTGTTCCGGCAGCGTGATCCGGTCGCGCTCGGTACGGCCGTCGCGCTCGAACAGGCAGACCTCGACCCGGGTCGCGGTCGACGAGAACACGGCAAAGTTGGTGCCGCGGCCGTCGAACACCGCGCCCTCGGCCAGCGGACTTCCCTCGCGCAGGCGATAGGGGCTGGAACTCATCGCCGAACCTTCAACCGTCGTTGCCGGTGACGCCACCGGGATCGAAGCGCACCACGGCGACCGGCAGGTGCGCGAGCAGGCGAGCGACGGGAATCGGCTGCTGCAGCGACTGCTGCTGCGCACCCAGCGCCGCCGCCTCGGGCGCCGTGGCTGTCAGCAGATCGCGCCAGCCGCTGCCGGTCACGCCGGCGCTGCCGAGGTCGAGCGCCTCGTCGGTCCAGGGCGACGGCGGCGGACTGCCGGGCTGGTATTCGTGGGCGGCAAAGCCGAGCCGGCGATAAAGGCGCGTCGCGACCACCAGGATCGCGCTGCGGTCGTCATGGCGGACGAAGGCGACGACATGTCGGGCGAGCTTTCCCGTGACCGGGACCGGTCGATAGGCGCCCGCTTCGAACAGCACCGGATGGCGGCCGCGCCAGTGGAGCAGCCGCTGGATGGTCCACAGCTTGAGCCGCGAGAAGTCGCCGCGTGCCAGCCAGCCGGTGACCTGCGCGAGTTGCTCGTCGCGATCGGCCTCGGCCAGCGCCGCCAGTTCGCGGATCATCGGCAGGCGTTCGTCGAAGTCGACCGGACGACGATTGTCCGGGTCGACCAGCGAATCGTCGAGGATCCGCGCGCCCTGGTAGATGTCGGGAACACCGGGCGCCGTCAACTTGAGCACCGTGGCCGACAGGCTGTTCAGGCCGCCCCACCAGGCGAACGGACGGATGTCGGCGAGCAGTTGCCGCGTCAACGGTTCCGAACTGAAGATCAGGTCGATCGCCCGTGCCACCGCCTGCTCGTAGGCGTCGTCGGGCTCGGTCCACGACGTCCGGCGCTTGGCTTCGCGACCGGCCTTGACCATGTAGGCCTTGATCCGCTCGGCATAGTCGGCGATCGCCTCGGCGGCCGGATCCGGCCAGCGCCAGGCCTGCGGCAGTTGTCCCGGGTCGGCCGGTGCCGAGCCGACCAGCGTCTGGAACAGCAGGTAGAGATCGCCGCGATTCGGGCGCAGCGTCATCGAAGCGGCGTTCATCACGTGGTCGACGGCATCGCGCCAGCCTTCGACCAGCGATTGCCAGTGCGCCGCGTCCTCGCTAATCACGTTGATCCGCATCCGCACATACTCGCCGCGCTTGTTGTCGTGCGTCGAGGTTGCAAGCATCGCATTGGGCCAACCCTCGGCCCGCCGCCGGTTGGCGGCGTGGAATGCGGCAACGTCGACGCCGTGGACGTCGGGGTCGCTACCGACGTCGTTGACCGAGACCAGCCGCGACCAGCGGTAGAGCGCCGTGTCCTCGACGCCCTTGGCCATCACCGGTGCGGCCAGCTGCTGGAAGCGGATCACGAATTCGTCCTGGACCGCGTCGCCGGTCAGCCCGGCCAGCAGCCGGTCGGTCATCGCCGCCAGCGTCGGCTGCAGGCTCGGTTCGAGGCGGGGCAGCGCCGTGTCGCGTGCCGTCTCGATCGCACGGCTATCACCTTCGCGGTGACGCGAGCCGGGGTAGGCGCGGTAGACGGGAAACGCCGCGACCAGCTCGGTCAATACCGTCTCGATCGCCGCGAGCGGCGCCGACCCGTCCACTACCTGGAACAGCCGCGCGAGCGCCGCCCGATCGCCGACGAACGAGGCGTCGAGCACCTCGCGCTTGGCGGCACGGCCGAGGTCCCCGAAGCTTCGAGTCTGCTCGCCGGTGAAGGCGCGCCAGATGGCATCGATCGCCGGCAATGTGGTCTCGTCGAGCAGCACGCCGCAGAGCAGGTTGGCGAAGTCGTAGCCGGTGGTACCGTCGACCGGCCAGTCGACCGGCAGCTCTTCCTCCGGCGCGAGGATCTTCTCGGCGACGAGGTAGACACGCCGGCCGGCGTCGTCGCGCACGGCATCCTGGAGCCGATCGAAATAGGCACCGGGGTCGCGCAGGCCGTCGGGATGGTCGATGCGAAGTCCGTCGACCAGTCCGGACCGGACCCACTCGATCACCGT
>JBEVJQ010000464.1:0-15381 GCA_040510055.1 Burkholderiaceae bacterium
TCCAGGCCGATCCGATCGCTGCGGCGCGCGTCGAACCCGGCGCCGAGCAGCGCCGCGTCGAGCGCCGCGACGGCAGCCTGCTGCCGCGAATCGCGGCCACCGTAGACCAGTCCATGGAGCCGATTCAGATGGAGAATCGTCCCGTCATCGGCAAGCGTCGACCCGATCAGGCAGAGCCCGCCCGCAACCTTGTCGGCACCGAACCGTCGGTCGAGCACATCGAGATGCCGCATCCCGTTCAGTAACGGCACGATCACCGTTTGCGGTCCGACGGCCGGCGCGAAGGCGTCGATCGCGCTGTCGAGGTCGTAGGCCTTGCAGCTCAGCAGGACCAGGTCGAACGGCTGGCCGAGCTGGTCGGCAAGGACCAGCGGCGGCCGGTCGATGGTGACGTCGCCGAGCGGGCTGCGGATCTGCAGACCCGTGCGCCCGAGCGCTTCGGCGCGCCGCGGCCTCACCAGGAACGTGACATCGCGTCCCGCCGCCAGCAGCCGGCCGCCAAAGTAGCCGCCGATTGCGCCGGCGCCGACCACCAAGATCCGTTTCGTCGATTCGGTCATTCGGGTATTCCTCTCAATGCGCTTCGAGCCGTTGCCGGCCGTGCCACGATTCGCCCTCGGCGAGCGTGACCGGGTTCGTGATCCGGGCGGCCTCGACACAGACGAAGTGACGGAAGCCGTCATCCGGCAGGTCGTCGATCGCCCGGCTGCGATCGTGCCAGGGGTTCCAGACCACGGTCTCGTCGAAACCTTGCTGGTCGATCGCCAGCGGCGAGGGCCCGCCCAGCAGTCGCAGCGGTGTGCCGCTGTCTTCGGTCCGGTGGTGGATCCTGTCGATCTCGCGGTCGAAGACGTACGGGTCGGGCGGCGCATCGTGCGGCCCGGGATCGGCGCCACCGACCCGATCGGTCCAACGACCGCGGCCGAGGCCTTCGAGCACGACCGCATCGATCGCGCGGACCGCAAAGTAGCTGTGCAGCGCGGTGCTGAACGCGAACGGCAGCGCTCCGTCGTTATGCACCGAGAGCCGGATCTCCAGGCTGCGGGCCGAGAGGCGCACGCCGAGTTCGAGCCGGAAGCGATACGGCCACTCGCTGCCGTCGGCCCGGGAACCCCGATCGAGGGTCAGTACCGCCGCGTCGACGGGGCCATCGCCGCGCGCGGCAGCCCAGGTCGCCGTCCGCGCGAAGCCGTGCCGCGGCAACTGTCGGTCGGGCCCGGTGCGGTCGAACTGCGGAAAGATCACGGGCACGCCACCGCGGATCGCCTCGCGGCCATCGAACCGCGCCAGTGGCGACAGATAAAGCCGTTCGTCGCCCGCTCCGGGACCCGTCGCGGGGCCCGGGCCGATTCCTGGGCCGGTCCCAGCGCCAATCCCAGTGCCGGTCCCAGTGCCGGTCCCAGTGCCGTTCGCATCGACTCCGGCTTGCGGCGCGGGACGCCAGCCGACGAGCTGGGCACCGTGCCGCAAGATCGTTGCCTCGGCGCCGCCGGCCGTCAGTCGGAGCGCCGGCAGCGAGCGGAACGTCGTCGGGGCGATCTCCATTCGTGGATCCAGGGGTCCGGAAGCCGACGCCGGGTCAGGCAGGACTGCGCGCCGGCAGCAACGCCAGCGAGATCACTGCGCCCACGACGATCAGCGCGCCCAGCACCTGGGTCGGCCCCAGCCGCTGGCCGAGCAGCAGCCAACTCAGTCCCATCGCCGCGACCGGCTCGACATTCAGCACCGGCGCGCTGTTGACCGGTCCCAGCCGCGGCAGGACGATGAACAACACGGTGATCGCCGTGCCGTAGAGGAGGCACAGCAGCGTCAGTCCGATCCAGCCTTCGCGGTCGATCGGCCAGGCCAGCGCGTCGTGCCAGACGCCGAACAGCAGGGTCACGACCCCGACTGTTCCCATCGTCAGGACCGAGCGCATCCGTCCGTCGAGCTGCCCGAGCCAGCGCGACGTGAGGTAGATCGCGGCGGCAAAGCAGAGCGCGGCCGTGAGGCCGAAGGCGACGCCCGCACCGATCGCCGTGCGCCGCGGGTCGGGATCGAGGTGGAGCAGGTCGAGGGCGAGAACCAGACCGATGCCGATCGCGGCCATCACCGCGAGCGTCCGCGCCGTCGGCCGCTCGCCGCCTGCGCGCCACGAGATCAGCGCGAGCAGGAGCGGGAAGGTGTTGAACGTCAGTAGTGCCAGCGCCACCGGGAGCCGCGCCACGGCCGAATAGAGGCAGTAGCTCTGGACCGTGAGCAGCAATCCGACACCCAGGCCCCGGACCACGGTCCGGCTGTCGAGCGGGATCCGGGTACCGGTGGCAACGATCAGCACAAAGACGGCGACGGCCGTTGCGATCGACCGCGCAGTGACCGCCGCGGCGACAGAGACGCCGTGATCGAACGCGACGCGCGCGGCGACGTGGTTCGAAGCGAAAACCAAGGCAACGGCGCCGAGGATTGCGATGCCGAGCAAGCGCGGGATCGTGACCGGCGCCGCCGGCTTCATGGTCCCCTGGTCAGCGTCCATGGAACTCGGCGGCGACGCTGTCGACCGTCGGATGGCGGCAGTCGGCAATCGCCCGCGCGCCGTTGCGCTCGGCGCGGATCCGCGTTTCGCCCTGATCGCCGTGGTGCACCTTCGTCATGCTGCGCCCTCGCGTTTCAATGCTGGAAACAGGATCACGTCGCGGATGCTGGGGCTGTCGGTGAGCAGCATCACCAGCCGGTCGATGCCGATGCCGCAGCCCCCGGCCGGGGGCATCCCGTACTCGAGCGCACGGATGTAGTCGGCATCGAAGAACATCGCCTCGTCGTCGCCGGATTCCTTGGCCGCTACCTGGGCGCGGAACCGCGCAGCCTGGTCCTCGGGATCGTTGAGCTCGGAGAAACCGTTGGCGATCTCGCGGCCGGTGATGAACAGTTCGAACCGCTCGGTGATTCCGGGGCGGGTATCCGATTCTCGCGCGAGCGGCGATACTTCGAGCGGATAGTCGATGATGAAGGTCGGCTGCCAGAGCTTGCTTTCGGCCGTCTCCTCGAACAGCGCCAGCTGCAGCGTTCCGAGCCCTGCATTGGCGACCAGTGCTTCGCGGACGTCGGCACCGATCCGACGCAGTTCGGCGCGGACGTAGCCGACATCGTCGAGCGGCTGCTCGCGGTACTCGGGCGCGTGCGCGCGGATCGCCTCGACGATCGTCATCCGCGCGAACGGCCGCGACAGGTCGACGTAGGAGCCCTGGTACTTGACGACGTCGCTGCCGGCGGCGCGTGCTGCCGCGCGCAGCACCTGCTCGGTGAAGTCCATCAACCACGAGTAGTCGGTGTACGCGGCGTAGAACTCCATCATCGTGAACTCGGGATTGTGGCGTGAACTCAGTCCCTCGTTGCGGAAGTTGCGGTTGATCTCGAAAACGCGCTCGAAGCCGCCGACGACCAACCGCTTCAGGTAAAGCTCGGGCGCGATCCGCAGGAACATCTGCTGGTCGAGCGCGTTGTGATGGGTGGCGAACGGCCGGGCCGAGGCGCCACCGGGAATCGGCTGCAGCATCGGCGTCTCGACTTCGAGGAAACCATTGTCGGACATGAAGCCGCGGACCGCCGACAGGATCCGGCTGCGCGCCTCGAACACGCGCCGACTGTCCTCGTTGGTGATCAGGTCGACGTAGCGCTGGCGATAGCGGGTTTCGAGATCGGCCAGGCCATGGAACTTCTCCGGCAGCGGTCGCAGCGACTTGGCCAGCAGCCGCACGCTGCTGCAGCGGACCGACAGTTCGCCCTTCATCGTCTTGAACAACGTGCCTTCGGCGGCCACGATGTCGCCGAGATCCCAGTGCTTGAACGCGTCGTGAGCACCGGCGCCCACACCGTCGTCGTTGATCCAGAGCTGGATCCGGCCGGTGCCGTCCTGGATCGTCGCGAAGCTCGCCTTGCCCTGGACGCGCTTGAGCATCATCCGACCGGCGATCGACACCGGAATTGCCTCCTGTTGCAACTGCTCACGGACTTTTCCGTCATGCGCGACGAACAGAGGCCCGGCGCGGTCGGCGGGCCTGGCATCGTTCGGAAAGGCGATGCCGGTCGCACGGAGCGCGGCGAGCTTGGCACGGCGCTCGGCGATGATCGGGTTGTCGTCGGCGCCGGCGGTGTCGCGGACCGACGGGACGGAGGCGGGCGCTTGCTGGGACTCGTTCATCTCGGGGCCACGGCGTGCGGCGTCAGTCGGACAGCAACAAGTGTAGCCGGCCGTCAGGCGAACGGATCGCGAACCTCGAGGGCGCTGAATTTGCGGAAATCCCTGTCCCGCGTGAAGAGCCGGATCACGCCGTGCTGCTCAGCACCGTGATCCAGGCGAGGCAGAAGACCTCGCGACCGGTCGCACAGTGCCGAACGAAGTCCACCGCCTGGTCATGCTGACTGAGCGCCTTCACCAGCAGGTCGGAGACGAGAAGTCCGAGCGATTGCCCTCGCGACGCTGCAAGCGCTTGATCTCCTTCAGAACGGGATCATCGATGTCGAGCGTCGTGCGCATGGCGTGATCTCATTCACGTGATAGCGGGTCACAACCCCTGCTTCAGGCTCTCGGCGATGAACGGATCGAGATCGCCGTCCAGCACCTTGCCGGTGTTGCTGATCTCCACACCGGTGCGCAGATCCTTGATCCGTGACTGGTCGAGCACGTACGAGCGGATCTGGTGGCCCCAACCGATGTCGGTCTTGCCGGCTTCGACCTTGTCCTGTTCGGCCTGGCGTTTGCGCAACTCATGTTCGTAGAGCCGGGCGCGCAGCATGCTCATCGCTTCGTCGCGGTTGCGGTGCTGCGAGCGGTCGTTCTGGCACTGGACCACGATGTTCGTCGGCAGGTGGGTGATCCGCACGGCCGACTCGGTCTTGTTGACGTGCTGACCGCCGGCGCCCGACGCGCGGAACACGTCGATCCGCAAGTCGGCCGGGTTGATCTCGATCGTGATCGAGTCGTCGACCTCGGGATAGACGAACACCGACGCGAACGACGTGTGCCGGCCGCCGCCGGCATCGAACGGCGACTTGCGCACCAGCCGATGGATGCCGGTCTCGCTGCGCAGATGGCCGTAGGCATAGTCGCCATCGACCTTGATCGTCGCCCCCTTGATCCCGGCGACGTCGCCTTCGGTCTCCTCGAGCAACGTTGCGGAAAAGCCCTTGCGCTCGCAGTAGCGCAGGTACTGGCGCAGCAGCATCGCGGCCCAGTCGCAAGCCTCGGTGCCGCCGGCGCCGGCCTGGATCTCGACGAAGCAGGGGTTCGGGTCGGCGGGATTGGAGAACATGCGCCGGAATTCGATCGCCTCGATGCGGCCCTCGAGCGCGAGTGCATCGCCCTCGAGGGCAACCAGCGTGTCCTCGTCGTTCTCGGCGGCGGCCAATTCGAACAGCTCGCTCGCGTCCGCGATCCCCGCTTCGAGGTCACGGATCCGGACGACGACGTCCTCGAGTGATTTCTTCTCCTTGCCCAGCGCCTGGGCGCGGGCGACGTCGTCCCAGACGTCCGGCGCCTGCAGCGCCGCGTCGACCTCGTTCAGGCGAACCGCGCGTCCTTCGAAGTCAAAGATACCCCCGAAGATCGTTGACCCGGCCGGCCAGGTCCTGCAGGCGGCTCTGGGTCTGATTGAGGCGTTCAGCGTCCATTCGAGGTCTCTCCGGAAGGGGCAGAAATTCTAACAAAGCGCTCGTACGCAGCCCGATTGATGGTGCCGAGGTGATCGACGAACGGCTGCCACGGCTCATCGGTGATCGCTGCTAGCCCGAGGTGGCCGTTCTCACCGTCGAGCCAGCGACCGGTGACCGGCTGGTCGAAGTATTGAAACCAGTGCAATCCGACAAAGGTCGGGTCGTCGAGCACCGATTGCAACATCCGCTCCCAGGCCGGGGCGCGCCCGGACTCATCGGCCACCGGCAGCACACCGGGCCAGAAGGGCCCGCGGTCCGACGAGCCGGCATGGAACTCGGTCAGCAACGCGGGCTTGCCGAGCGCCGCGATCGCGGCCAGGTCGAGGCCGTCGGACAACCGCGGGACGTAGCGATTGAAGCTGATCACGTCGCACCAGCGGGCGCAGGCCTGGAGGGCTTCCGGCGTCGAGGCGGCGAACCGACTGCCGAGGTAGAGGTGGTGCGGATCGACGGCCGCGAGCGCCTCGGCGACCGTGCGGTAGTAGCGTTCGGCGTGAAGCGCCTGGAAGGCGGCGAAATCGGCGGCAACCTCGGCGCGGCCGGCATCGGGCTGACGGTCGCTCGCGATCGGCGGCAGCAGATCGTCCCAGTTCGCCAGCGGCCGCTGCCAGCGCGCAGCGACCGCCGCGACCTGGCCGTGACGCTCGCGCAACTGCGCGACGAACGCCCGCTTCGCATGGCCGTCGGCGGCGGCGCCGTCGGTGGCGAGCGTGGCGCGGGCAACGGCGAATCGACGCGGACCGCGGTCGGTCCCCCAGTCGAGTTCGTTGTCGACGAACCAGCCGATCAGCAGACGATCGTCGCGCCGTGGCGCGACCTGGTCGTGAATTGCCGTCGCGACGGCGGTGGCGAAGGCCGGGTCGAACGCGTCGGCGATGCCGCCCCAGTACGAATGACCATCGTCGAGCCTGGCGAAGCGCCCCTGGGGATGGACGATCGCCATGTAGGGCAGCCGCGCGCCGTCGTAGAGCGCGTGGTCGCTCCATGCGCCCAGGGTATTGAATCCCCAGTCAAGCAGGCGCTGCGCGACGCGTTCGCCCCATCGCGACTCGAATGCATCGCCGAATTCGAGCCAGAGGTTGGCACCGAGGAAATCGAAACTGCGACCGCGGCCGAAACCGCGACCGGCCTGGGCACCGGCCGTCGCCGGCACCTCGGCCAGCCCGTCATGGTGGCCATAAAACCGGGCGGCACCGTCGTTCGCTGCCGGCAGGGCGGTGAACATAAATTCACGGCCTTCGACGATGGTCGCGCTCTGGTGCAAGGTGACCGCGTTGACGCCGATCGACAGGAAGGGATTGCCATTGGGATCGACGAGGCGCCAGCGCGGGCGGCCATCACTGCCGACCCGGCGCTCGGTGCGGAACCAGCCGGCGGCGTTGGCGTAGTTCGCCGAGACGATGGGGGCGGGTGCAGACGCCGATCCCGGGGTCGATGGCGCTGTCGTGGCCGCTGTGGCGGGCGGGGCCGAGGTCGCTGCCGGGTCGGATGTCGATGTCGTGCCTGATGTCGATGTCGTGCCTGATGTCGATGCCGGGCCGGATCCCGGCGAGAGCCACTGTCCGCGGACGTAGCGGCCGCGGGCGTCGACGATCGCGGCATAGGCCGCGCGTTCATCGTCGCGCTTCGGATCGACGAAGAGCTTGCCCAATCGCAGTGTCTGCGGCGAGTCGGGATCGGGCACCGAAATCGAAATCTCGACCAGCCGCCTCGGGTCGATCGTGCCGCTGGCGGCGAGCGCGACGTGCAGTCGTTCGCCGCCGAGTTCGATCGGCATCGGCGGTCCGGCTCGCATTCCCCAACGGCGCGGCGATGTCGCCGCGAGTGGCAGCGCCAGCGTGACCGGCGGACCCGGTTGCAGGCCGACGCTCCAGGCAAGCCGGCCGCCGCGGTCGTCGGCCAGCGCGAGATCGACCGTCACCGGCCAGGCCATCGCGTTCTGTACGTGCCAGCGCAGGCCAGCCACCGGACCGACATCGACCGGCGCGCCGGGCAGCAGGAACGCTACGGTCGCTCGGTCCGCGGTCGCCGGACCGAACGCAAAACCCGTGAAGCCGTCACCGTCCCGAGCCGCGATGGCGACCTGGTCGCGGCGCGACGGTGCGCCCGACCCGACGTCGAGCAATTCGCCGGCCAGCGCTTGCGGCTGGGCCACGATCAGTATCGCCAGCAGCGCGGCTACCGGCGCGAGCGCTCGGGCGCTGCCGCGGGCGCCGGCGGGCGCAGTGGCCGGGTCGATGTCGCGGGCGCGATCGAGCGTCGGGTCGATGTCGCGGGCGCGATCGAGCACCGGGTCGATGTTGCGGGCGCGATCACGCGCCGTGTCGATGGCGCAACCGATGGCGCGAGCGATGGCGCGGCGAGCGGTCACTGTTCGATGAATCATGAAGTCGCTCAGCCCTCGAACACCTCGACCACGACCAGCGACAGCCGCGGCATCGCCTGCCAGTCGTCGCGTTGCAGGCGGTAGGCGATCGCGGCCAGTGCCGGCAGCGGTTCGCAGCGGCCGAAGCAGATCGCCTCGAACCGCTGGCCGGCCGACCCGTGCGCCGGCATGTCTTCGGCCGGTTGCAGCACGAGTCGCAGATGACGGTCCTGGATCAGGCGCTGCTGCAGGACGCGAAACCGACCGGAGAACAGCGGTGGCGCGAAGCCTTGACCCCAGACTTCGGTATCGATTCGCTCGGCAGTGGCGAGCGACAGCTCCGCGAGGCTCAGAGGCCCATCGGTCAGCAGTTCGCGCTCGAAGACCTCGGCGTCGACCGTCGCCGTCACCGCCGCTTCGAACGCGGCGGCCAGATCGGCGACGCGGCCCGGCGCCAGCGTGAGCCCTGCAGCCATCGCGTGCCCGCCGAACCGTTGCAGCAGGCCGGGATGTCGGCGGTCGATCGCATCGAGGACGTCGCGAAGGTGGATCCCCGCGATCGAACGGCCCGAGCCGCGCAGCGGACCGTCAGCGTCGCCGGGGGCTTCGGGCGCGAGCGCGATGCACGGTCGATGATGCCGGTCCTTGATCCGGGAGGCGACGAGGCCGATGACCCCGTGATGCCAACCAGTATCGAAGACCACCAGTGTGCGCTGCTCGGGCGGACAGTCGATGGTCGCGGCCTGGGCCTGTGCATTCATCCCGGCCTCGATCTCGCGCCGCTCCCGGTTCAGGCGATCGAGTTCTTCGGCCATCCCCATGGCCGCGTCCGCGTCCGCCGCCAGCAGACACTCGATGCCAAGCGACATGTCGGCCAGGCGGCCGGCGGCATTGATCCGCGGCCCGATCAGGTAGCCGAGGTCGCCGGCGGTCGCCTGCCGCGGCGCTCGGCCGGCCACCTGAAACAACGCCTGGATTCCCGGCCGGGCCCGTCCGCTTCGGATCCGCCCGAGCCCCGCGGCGATGAAGCGTCGGTTGTTCTGGTCGAGCGCGACGATGTCGGCCACGGTGCCGAGCGCGACGAGATCGAGCAGCGCGGCCAGCGCCGGCTCTTTTCGTCCACTGTCGGCAGTGAAGCGACCGAGCGCCCGCAACCGCGCGCGCACGGCGACGACCAGGTAGAACATCACCCCGACGCCGGCGATCGACTTGGCAGGAAACGGGCAGCCGACCTGGTTCGGATCGACGATCGCCGCTGCGGCCGGCAGCACCGGGCCGGGCAGGTGGTGATCGGTGACGATCACCGGGATCCCGAGCTCGTTGGCGCGATCGACGCCGGCGATCGCGCCGATGCCATTGTCGACGGTCACGATCAGCGCGGCGCGCCCGACGCGGGGATGCACGGCCGCCGCGTCGACGACTCGTGGTGACAGCCCATAGCCATCGGCGAAGCGGCTCGGTACCAGATAGTCGATCGTGGCACCGAGCGCGCGCAGCCCGGCCACCGCGCAGGCGACGCCAGTCGCGCCGTCGCAGTCGTAGTCACCGACGACGACGATCGCTGCTCCGGCAAGGATGGCCTCGGCGACACGCTCGGCGGCGGCCTCGAGGCCAAGCATCCGGGGCGGCAGCATCCGCTCGATCGACAGATCACAATCGTCGCGGTTGCGCACACCGCGCGAGGCGAACAGCCGGGCTCGGAGCGGGTCGAGCCCCTGATCGGTCAGCCGTGCGAGCGCCAGGTGATCGATGGCCCGGGTCCGGAGCTTCATTTCGGCTCCACGAACCAGGTCGAAGGATCGGCACCGAAGCGCCGCCGGCCGATCCGGTCGACGAACGAGCGCAACCGCGCCAGAACGCCGCGGCCCGGTAGCGTCGGAGCCGATCTCGAGCTGCGCCCGCGTGTCTGGTTCGGGTCGTTGTCGTCGCCGGTGCTGACGGCACGGGGGACCGAGGCCGTGGCCAGTTCCCGGACCCCACATTCGCCGCAGAGGATCAGCCGCTCGACCGCGGGCAGCGCGGCTGCCGACCCTTCGAGTGCCGCGACCAGCCGCTCGGCCCAGCCGTCCCGATCGGCGTTGAGCCGCGGCCATAGCGGGCCGTCGTCGACGACCAGTCGATCACGCGCCGTCAGTGCCTGCCAGGCGGCGACATCACGAACCGTGCACGGCCCGCTGATCCAGATGCTGTTGATCGTGACCTCGCCGCGGCCGGCGCGCGCTGCATTGACGGGGTGCTCGTGCCAGGCCATCTGGACCGCGTTGAACAAGCGGCGCAGCGACCTGCCTTCGGGGCCGCGCGGCAGGTAGGCGTCGACGTTGTGACCCTGGGCCGATTCGGCTGAGGGCGCGACGGCGCTCGCTACCGACACCGGGGATGCCGTCGGCGCGCTGGCGCTGCTTGCGCCGCCCTGTTGCCACAGCAGCCAGGTCCGGGGCGCGAGCGCTTCGCAACCGATGCCGATCTCGTCGAACAGCGGCCGCGCATCCCCCAGCAACGCCGCGGCATCGGCCGATGACAGCGTCGCGGCGGCTCCGTGGAGCAGGACGAGATGATCGGTGGCGACGTGAATGTGCGTCGGTTCGGCGAGCCACAGCGGGCGTTCGGGATCGTCGGGCAGGTGTCCGTCGCCCGCGCCGGCGAGCGCGCGGACCGCGGCGACGCGTCCCGGTGCCGGCCGCGCGCCGCGCCGGATCGACGTGGAGGATCCAACGAGAGGGGAGGGTTCGGCTGAAGAGGAGGATTCGCCTGAAGGTGGAGACCCGGCTGAAGGGGGAGACCCCGCTGAAGGGGGAGACCCGGCAGAAGGGGGAGACCCGGCTGAAGGGGCCGGCCTCTTTGGAGCGGAGGACGCGCTCGCTGGCGGCGTCCGGCCCTCATCGAGCCAGTCGCCCAGCCAGCGTTCATGGGCCAGTTCGTCGATCACCGGCCCGTCACGTTCGAAGCGGTGGACGCGCCGTTCGTGGAAGCCGGCGAGCCATTTCGCAACGGCCGGTCGCGTGGCAAGCGCCGCTGACCATTGTTCGGACGTCATCCACGGCTCGTCGGTCAACGCTCCGGCGATCACGTGGACTGCACCTCGGCCTGGCGACGGCGCTGCCGCGGCCGAGATGCCGCTTGCCGTTGCCAGGGACGAGAAGGGTGTCACGCCCGCCATTCTAGGGAGCTATGGCACACTGCCGAGCGCGATTTACGAAACACCTGATACGCGTGCGGCGCGCCACGGGGCCGGAGCGGCGCTCGTCGGGCGGCGGACCACGCCGTGCGTGGCGTCCTACAGAACCACGAATGGCATTCGACCGAACCGCGAGTGGCCCCTCCGAACCGCGCGTGGCACCCGACCAAACTGTGCGTGGCAACCGACCGAACCACGCTTGGCACCCGACGAAACTGCGCATCCCACGCGTTGCCCGATTGCCTCACCGATGACACCGTTCGAATGGTTCGTGGGCCTGCGCTATACCCGCAGCGCCCGCGTCGCGGGAGGCGGTAACGGCTTCATCTCGTTCATTGCGGCGCTTGGCGTGGCCGGGATCGCTCTCGGCGTGGCCGCATTGATCGTCGTGCTGTCGGTGATGAACGGCTTCCAGAAGGATGTGCGCGACCGGATGCTGTCGGTACTGCCGCATATCGAGATCCGTAGCGACCAGGGGCTCGAAGGCTGGCAGGATCTGGCTGCACGGATCGAACGCCAAGAGCCGCGGATCGTCGGGGCAGCGCCCATGGTTGCCGGCCAGGTCGTGGCCAGCATCCAGGACACCGTCCGCGGGGCGTTGCTGCGTGGGATCGATCCGGCCGCCGAGGCGGCCGTCTCCGATCTCGGCCGACAGATGCGCCAGGGCCGGCTCGACGAGTTGCTCCCGGGCCGTTTCGGTGTCGCGATCGGCCGCGTACTGGCCGACCAACTCGGCCTCGTCCCCGGCGACCGGCTGTCGCTGCTGGCGCCGCAGGCCACCGTGACCCCGGCCGGTATCGTCCCGCGCGTGCGGCAGTTCGTCGTCATCGGCCTGTTCGAGTCCGGACACTACGAGTTCGACAGTGCGATGATCGTGGCCAACTACCAGGATGCCAGCCGGTTCCTGCGCGATGATGCCGCCGCCGGGCTGCGGCTGCGGACCAACGACATGCAGGCTGCCCCGGCAATCGCCGCCGACCTCGCGGTGCGGCTCGGCGCCGGCTTCGAGGTCCGCGACTGGTCGACCGAGAATCGGATCTGGTTCTCTGCGGTTCAGGTCGAGAAGCGGATGATGTTCCTCATCATGCTGCTGATCATCGCCGTGGCCGCGTTCAATCTCGTCTCGATGCTGGTGATGACCGTGACCGCCAAGCGACCCGACATCGCGATCCTGCGCACGCTCGGCGCGTCGCCGAAGTCGGTGATGTCGATCTTCATGATCCAGGGCACGCTGATCGGAGTGCTCGGAACGGTGAGCGGCGTCGTGATGGGTGTGCTGGTTGCGGTCAACGTCGGGACCATCGTGCCCTGGATCGAACATTTGTTCGGCTTCCGCGTGCTGCCACCGGGCATCTACGTGATGTCGGAACTGCCGAGCGATCTCCATGCCGAAGACGTCGGCTGGATCGCGATGCTGGCCTGCCTGCTGGCGCTGGTAGCCACGATCTATCCGAGCCTGCGTGCGGCGCGCGTCGAACCGGCGCAGGCGTTGCGCTACGAATGAACGCCGATCCGTCGATCGTCATCGAGTGCCACGGGCTCGCCAAGACGTACGGCCTCGGCGGCCGTGCGGCGGTGCCGGTGCTCGCTGGCGTCGATCTCGTCGTCCGGCAGGGCGAGGTCGTCGCGATCGTCGGGGCCTCGGGTTCTGGCAAGAGCACGCTGCTGCACCTGCTGGGTGGACTCGACACGGCCGATGCCGGGGAGGTTTCCGTCGCCGGCCAGCGACTCGACCGGCTCGGCGAGTCGGAGCGCGGACTGGTACGCAACCGGCGGCTCGGCTTCGTCTACCAGTTCCATCATCTGCTGGCCGAGTTCTCGGCGACCGAGAACGTGGCGATGCCGCTGCTGATCCGGGGGTTGCCGCGTGCCGAGGCCGCGGCGCGCGCCACGGGCCTGCTCGCGCTGGTGGGACTCGCCGCGCGCGCCAATCATCGCCCCGGCGAACTGTCGGGCGGCGAGCGCCAACGCGTCGCGCTGGCACGCGCGCTGGTCACCGAGCCGGCCTGCGTCCTTGCCGACGAGCCGACCGGCAACCTCGACCAGCGGACGGCCGGCGACATGTTCGGTCTGCTGCAATCGCTGACCCGCCGCCTCGGCACGGCCGTGATCATCGTGACGCACGACATCGAACTGGCCGCCCGCGCCGATCGCGAACTGGCGCTGCGCCAGGGCAAGCTGGTCCCGCTCGAGGCCGCGGCGTGACAGCATTCGCCTTCGAGCGGCTGGTCGGGTGGCGCTACACGCGCGGCGGCCGCGCGCTCGACGGTCGCGATCGCTTCATCTCGTTCATCGGCGTGCTCGCCGTCGCCGGCATCGCGCTGGGCGTGGCGGCGTTGATCGTCGTGCTGTCGGTGGTCAACGGCTTCCAGCGCGAGGTTCGTGACCGGATGCTGACCGTGGTCCCGCACATCGAGGTGCTGCCGCGGTTCCTGGACACCGACTGGCGCGCGCTGGCAGCGGAACTGCGAACGGATGCGCGGATCATCGGTGCGGCGCCGTTCGTCACCGGACAGGTCGTCGTCGCGCGTGACGACCGGATGCGCGGGGCCCTTGTGCGCGGTATCGATCCGGCGGTCGAATCCGAGGTCTCCGACATCGGCCGCGAGATGACGGCCGGCAGTCTCGATGCACTGCGGGCCGGGTCGAGGGGAGTGGTACTGGGGGCAGCGCTGGCCCGCGTGCTCGATGTCACCGTCGGCGACCGGATCAACTTGATCACGCCGCGGGCGCCCGAGCGACGCAGGGTCGACGATGCGGCGACTGGTCCGGCAGTCGATGCGGCTGCTGGTTCGGCGGCTGGTTCGGTGGGTGCTTCGAACGTGGGTTCTGGTGCGGGTTCGATGAGTGCACCGGCTGCTGGTTCGGCTGTTGGTTCGGCTGTTGGTTCGGGCGCGACCGTGGCCACGCTGGTCCCGAACGTCGGCCGCTACGCGGTCGTCGGCGTGTTCGAGTCGGGTCATCACGACTACGACAGCACGTTGATCCTGATGGCGGCCCAGGACGCGCAGGACTACTTCGGCGATCGCGCCATGAGCGGGCTACGGCTGCGCGTGTCGAACCCCGACGAAGCGCCGGCAATCGCGTCCGATCTCGCCCGGCAACTGGGGCGCGGCGTTGCGATCCGCGACTGGTCGGCCGAAAACCGGATCTGGTTCGCATCGGTCCAGGTTCAGAAGCGCATGCTCGCGCTGATCCTGGCGCTGATCATCGGCGTGGCTGCGTTCAACCTGGTGGCGATGCTGGTGATGGTCGTGACCGACAAGCGCCCCGATATCGCGATCCTGCGGACGCTGGGCGCGACGCCGCAGTCGATCCTGTCGATCTTCATGATCCAGGGCGCCATCATCGGCTGTATCGGGACCTTCGTTGGTACCGGGCTGGGGATCCTGCTCGCGATCAACCTCGGGCGACTGGTCGGCTGGGTCGAGCGCGTGGCCGGCTTCCGTGTCATCGACCCGGCCGTCTATTTGCTGTCGGATCTGCCGAGCGAGGTCCGGCCGGCCGAAGTCATCGTGATAGCCGCCGCCTCGTTGGCGCTGGCGCTGGTGGCCACCATCTATCCGAGCCTGCGCGCGGCGCGGGTCCGGCCGGCGCAGGCACTGCGGCACGAGTGATCCGAGAAGCCCATGATCGATACCCATTGCCATCTCGACGCGGGCGAATTCGCCGCCGATCTCGACATGGTCCTCGGCGAAGCGCTGCGGCGTGGCGTGACGGCGGTCGTCATTCCGGCCGTCGACCCGTCTAACTGGGAGGCCGTCAGGGCGATCACCACCAAGTCCGACGCGGCACTACCCGAGCGTCGTTACGCACTCGGCATGCACCCGGTCTATATCGATCGCTGCGATGCGGCGGCGATCGACGCATTGCGCGCCGCAGCCACGGCGGCGCGTGCCGATCCGTTGTTCGTCGGGATCGGCGAGATCGGGCTCGATCACTTCGTCGCCGGCCTGGACCTCGACCGCCAGCTGGCATTCTTCGTCGCGCAGTTGCGGATCGCCCGAGATCTCGACCTGCCGGTGATCCTGCACGTCCGGCGCGCGATCGACCCGGTGTCGCGCGAATTGCGCCGGCTCGGACCGTTCTCCGGCATCGCCCACGCGTTCAACGGGAGCGCACAGCAGGCCGAACGGATGATCGGGCTGGGTCT
>JBEVJQ010000465.1:0-12852 GCA_040510055.1 Burkholderiaceae bacterium
GCGGCGATGAAGTCGTAGACGTAGCCGCGGAGGAACGCGCCGCGGCGGACCGCCAGCTTGGTCATGTTGATGGCGAAGAGATGGCCGGCATCGAGCGACCGCAATGCCGGATCGCGCTCGTCGTCGAACGCGATCGACGCGACGATGCCGACACCGAGGCCGAGCTGGACGTAGGTCTTGATGACGTCCGCGTCCATCGCCGTGAGGACGACGTCGGGCTCGAGCCCGGCAGCGGCGAACGCCTCGTCGATATGGGTCCGGCCCGTGTAGTTGGGGCTGTAGGTGACGATGGGAAATTCCGCCAGCCGGTCCAGTGTCAGCGCCTGACCGTCGAGGAGGGGATGGCCGGGAGGGACGATCGCGCAGTGCGTCCATCGGTAGCACGGCAACGCCACCAGGGCCTCGTAGTCGGCCAGCGCCTCGGTCGCGATACCGACGTCGGCCTCGCCGGCCAGCAGCATCTCGGCGATCTGCTGCGGTGACCCCTGTTGCAGGGCGAGCCGGACCTTCGGATAGCGCAGCCGGAATTCCTGGACGGCATCGGGCAGCGCGTAGCGGGCCTGCGAATGCGTCGCGGCGATCGTCAGCGGCCCTTCGGCCTCGCGGACGAATTCGTGCCCGGCACGGCGCAGGTTCTCGGCTCCGTGCAGCATGTCCTCGATGATCGGCAGCACCCGCTCGCCGACCTTGGTCAGCGAGGTCAGCCGCTTGCCGGCGCGGATGAAGAGGTCGACGCCGAGCTCTTCCTCCAGTTCACGGATCCGGCGACTGACTCCGGGCTGCGACGTGTGCAACGCGCGGGCGACGTCGGTCAGATTGAAGTCGCGGCGAACGGCCTCGCGCACCGAGCGCAACTGCTGAAAATTCATGGCCCTCAGAGGCCGAACGAAAGGACGCGGCCGGCACGGTGGAAAGCCGTGCAGTATGCGGTTGACCGCCATGGCGGCCAACAAAGTATTGCTGCTATGGTTTTCTCGTCGATCGACGAATTTCGGGCCGGCCAGCGAGAGCTTCGTCAGGCGCGCTGGAGCAGGAAGAAGACATACCCATAGCTGCCGTCGGACTGCTCGAAAACCTCGATCTCTCTGATCGTCTCGGCAGCGAATGCCTTGACCGCAGGTACCGTGTGATTCAGCAGTGCCTTCGCGCGCGGCGCAAGAATGTCGTAGTAGCCCTCCACCCACGCCTTGCGCGGCAACACGTGTGTGCCAAGGAGTTCGTAGCCGGCGCCTGCCGCCAGCTGCTCGTTCTGCTCCACCGAACGCATGTCCGGATAGCCGGAGCGAAAGAAGTCGCGAACCGAGACCGGAGCGGCCTGCTTTGTGAGCCAGCACAATTCGCTGACCACGGCAAAGCCGCCGGGCACGATGGCGCGCGCCCAGACCGACAATGCGTTTGCAAAGCCGATGTTGTAGGCCGCGCCTTCGGACCAGAGCAGATCGATGGCAGGGAAGGCTCCCGGGATGTCTTTCATGTCCATGCAGTGCGTTTGCACCAGCTCCGGGACCTGCTCGTTCTCTGCACGGCGAACCAGGTCGTCCAGAAACGGCTGATGGGAGTCGACGGCGTGAACGGCGGTGCCAAGCGCACGAGCGAGCGCCAGGGTCTGGCGGCCCGACCCGCAGCCTGCATCGACGATGACGCGAAAGTCGCGCCGGGGAAGAAGGCGCAGGACATGCAGGGTGTGCGCATCGTCGCCTGGCCCGAGCTTTCCCATCCCGCCGAAGATCAAGCTGATCGGATCAGGGTCGGTCATGTCGTTCTGGCAGCGGCCCGCGTCAGCCCAGCCAGCGGTCGAGATTCATTGCGACGAAGGTGTCATCGGCCAGGTCGCCATGATCGCGGCAGACGCGATCGATCCGGGCCAGTTGCCCCGGGCCGAGGGTCTCGTCGGGATCGAGGCACCAGTTGCCTTCGAGCAGGCCCTGGCGGCGCAGGACCTCGTGGCAGCCGGCGATGCAGCCGCGAAAGTCGTTGGCCACGTCGAAGAACGCGCTGTTGCAGTCGGTGACGCGGCTGTCGAGCGCGAGCAATGCGGTGTCGACACGACCGGCAGCGCCGGCCTCGCGGCAACGCTCGAGCAGCGCGACGGCGTTGCGGGTCCAGACCGACCAGTGGCCGAGCAGGCCGCCGCGAAATCGCAGCGTGATCGCCTCGCCATCGCGCATCGCGACGAACGGGGTCAAGAGGTCGAGGACGATGTGATCGTCGTTGCCGGTGTAGAGCGTGATCCGGTCCTCGGCGCCGGCGGCGATGATGCCCCTGATGACGTCGAGCGTCCGATAGCGGTCGAACGGCGCGACCTTGATGGCCACGACCTGCTCGATCGCCGCGAACCGGGTCCAGAAGTCGACATCGAGATGGAAGCCGCCCACGGCCGGCTGCAGATAGAAGCCCACCAGCGGCAGTTCGGCGGCCACGGCCCGGCAATGCTCGATCAGCGCCTCGGGCGATGCCGATTGCAACGTGGCCAGGCTCAGCAGACCGGCGTGATAGCCGACGCTGCGCGCGAGGCGCGCCTCTGCCACGGCAGCGTCGGTCGCGCCGCAGATCCCGGCGACCATCACCAGCGGGCGCGGCGGCCTGCCCCAGTCGGCGGCGCAATCGGCGGCGATGCAGAGCACTTCCTCGTAGAGGTTGTGCTCCCGGATCGCGAACTGCGTCGTGTGCACGCCGACCGCGAGACCGCCGGGGCCGGCGGCGGGGGGGTGGCGGGGGAGCGGGCGCGGTCGGGGCCGAGCCAGATGCCGTCGCGCGTTCAGCGCCAGCGGATGGGCCGGTATCGCGACTCCGCGGCGCAGCGTCTCGCGCCAGTCAGGCTGTTGGCGAACGCCCGGCTGGTGCGCCTCGGTCCGGGATTCGCTCTCCGGCATGCGTTGCGTTCTGGAGTCGGAAGGCGACGGAGTCTATCGGCGGCCGCGGCGCGGCGTCAACCGTTCGGCTCGACTCACTGACCCGGGCCGAAGCACGTCAACCGATGACCGCGTCGGCCCAGGGATGGAAGGTCTGCGTCGCGCCCTGGTTCCTGGCCGGCCTGCCATTGTCGGCGTGCATCACGGCCGATGCGCAGGCGAACTTCATCGGATAGGTCTGGATCGTCGCTGTCTCGCAGTCGAAGGTTGCCGCCAGCGTGCCGCGAACGGCGGCATCGAGCCGGGCGTCAACGATGACCACCTCGCCTTCGGAGGCATCGATCCGCGGCGCGTCGAATGCTGCCTGGAGGTCCATGTCGTAGTCGATGCAGAACGACAGCAGTTGCGCCACCGCCGGCAGGATCCGCCGTCCGCCGGAGGCGCCGACGGCCAGGCGCCGGCCATTGGCCAGTCGCGCGATCGCCGGCGAGTAATTGGCCAGGCAGCGCCGGCCCGGGGCCAGAGAGTTCGATCGACCCGGCTCGGGGTCGAACCACATGATGCCGTTGTTCATCAGGATCCCGGTTTCGGGGGTGACGAACCTGGAGCCGAACACGCCGAGCAGCGTCTGCGTGACGGCAGCCATGTTGCCCTTGGCATCGACGACGTTGAAATGCGTCGTGCAGTCGGTCGTCAGCCAGTCGGCACCGATCGCCCGGCGCTCGTCGGCATCGCCCATGTCGTCGAGACGCTCCCGGTAGGCCGCCTGCAACGCCCGCGCATAGGCCTTGTAGGCGCCCGCGTCCGGCGTGCCGCTCGGCCGCAGGGGAGCGGGCTTCCAGGCGGCCAGTTCCTTCATCACCCGAGCAAGCGTCGGTCCGGCCGTCATCTCGGGCGTCGCGTGGATCGTGGCGCCACGATAGGGTATCGCCAGCGGTGTGGCGATGCGCACCGCATAGTCGCGCAGATCGTCTTCGGACAGCGAGCCGCCGGCGGCTCGGATCTCGGACGCCAGGTGCCGCGCGAGATCGCCTTCATAGAGACTGCGCGGCCCGTCACTGGCGACGTGTTCGAGCGTCGCGGCATAGCGTTCGCGTGCGATCCGCATCGGGGCGCGGACGCTCCAGGCCGGCGATGGCGGCAGGCCGTCGACGAGAAAGTCCTCGGCCGATGACGGAAAGCGGCGCAGTTCGGCGGCGGCACCGGCGATGGCCAAGGTCGTGAACCAGTCGACGAGCGGTCCGTCGCGCGCCAGCGAGACCGCGGGCCGCACCAGTTCGGCCCAGTCGATCCGACCGTAGCGGCGGTGGGCTTCGCCGACGCCGGCGACGACGCCGGGGACAGCGATCGACAGCGGCCCGACGATGTTGCGGTCATCGACCACACGCCGCCACGGGAACAGGTCCGAGATGACGCCCGGCGGACCGAGCGGGTAGTCGGCCGGGTCGAGCGCGGCCGGCGCGTGGCCACCGAAGTCGATGACCTCGTAGCGGTCGTCCTCGGCGCGATAGAGCACCATCGTCCCGATGCCGCCGATCCCGCTCATCCACGGTTCGACGGCGCCGATTGCGAACGATGTCGCCACCACGGCGTCGATGCAGTCACCGCCTTCGGCCAGGACAGCGGCGCCGACCTCGGCCGCGCACCGGTGCTGTGCGCTGACGATGCCGCGGGCGCTCTTGGCGGCCATCTTGGCGAAGCTCTGGGCATGGCTGAAGTTACCCAGGTGCCGGGTATCGCCCAGCGGCCCGGCGCTTGCGGCGCCACCGCCGCGCCCTGGATCGGGAACTCGGGTGGTCATCGCGGAAATCTGTCATAGACTGGCGGCCCCAGGCAAGCACAATCGTTCCGCGCAGCCCATGTCCACCCTGACGCTGTTCGTAGACAGTCGCCACATCAGCCCCTGGGCGATGTCCGCCTACGTCGTGCTGCAGGAAAAAGGACTCGATTTCGAGGTTCGCGCCATCGATATCGACGTCGGCGAGCAACACCGCGGCGAATACGCTGCACTTTCGCCGATCCGCCGCGTCCCGTTGTTGCTGGAAGGGGACTTCGCGCTGGCCGAGTCGACAGCGATCGCCGAATACCTCGAAGCCCAGTTTCCGGCGCCGGCCGTCTACCCGCAAGGGTTGCAGACCCTGGCTCGGGCCCGCGAGCTGCAAGCGTGGATCCGCAGCGACCTCGGCGCCCTGCGGACGACACGATCGACCGAGGTCGTGTTCGAAGGCCAGAAGCCGAAGCCGCTCGATCCGCCGGCGCGCGAGGCGGCCGGCAAGCTGATCATGCTCGCCTCGGGGCTGGTCGGATCGGGTGCCGGCAATCTGTTCGGTGACTGGTCGATCGCCGATGCCGACCTGGCGCTGATGCTGCAGCGGATCGCGGTCGGCGGCGATCCGCTGCCCGAGCCACTCGCGCACTACGTCGACCGACAGTGGAGCCGGCCGTCGCTGGTGCGCTGGCGGGCCCGTGGCGAAGCGGCCCGCGAGCAGATTGCCGGCCAGCAGCGGGTCGATGCCGGCCAGCACGGGCCCGGCACCAGGGATCGAGCGAAAGGCAAGGCGCGGACGACCGCGCCGGTCCGGCGCTCGCGGCGTCGCTGATCGCTGCCGAATTCCCGGAACTGTTCTAGGGACCCTCCCTAGACCGGGGCTCCGCGGGTCGCACGCCGCGCGAACAGCCAGTCGTCGAGCGCGAGGTCGGGGGTCAGCGTCGGGTCGTCGCGCTCGATCGCGAACAGCCCGGCGACGGTGCCGACGGTGAGCGGGTCGTCGCGCTGACCGCAGGCGCGGCGGCCTCCTGCGACCGCGCGTGACCACAGGCTGGTACCGAGACCGACATGGCGATGATCGATCAGTACCACACGGCGCATCAGTCGCAGACGCGCCTGGTATTCGAGCCAGCGCAGTTCCTCGGCTGGATCGACGCCGACGTTGCTGTCGCTGCCGATCGCGATTGCGCCGCCCCGCGACCACCAATGCTCGATCGGGAACGGCCCGTCGGCGAGGTTGGCCTCGGTCGTCGGGCAGAGGCAGATGGTGGCGCGGGCGGCAGCGACCGCGTCGAGTTCGGCGGCGGTCGCGTGGGTCGCGTGGACGAGGCACCAGCGATCGTCCACGGAAGCGTGGTCGAGCAACCAGGCAATCGGCGTCGTTCCCAGCAGCTGCCGGGCTTCGTCGACTTCGGCCCGCTGCTCGCTCACGTGGATGTGGACCGGGCAACCGGGGACGAGCGCCGCGCGCACTGCGAGCAACGCGTCGAGATCGGCTGCCGATACCGCCCGCAGCGAGTGCGGTGCGACCCCGACGGTGACCAGCGGCTCGGCGGCGGCGATCACGGACAGACGCTGCAGCAGGCGGCCGTAGTCGTCCAGCGTCAACGCGAATGGCTGCTGGCGGGCCGAAAGCGTGCGCCCGTCGATGCCGCCCTGGCGATAGAGGACCGGCAGCAGAAGCAGCGGCATTCCGGCAGCGCGAGCCGCCTCGACCAGTGCGCAGGCGGTCTCGAACGGCCCGTCGCCGCCGAGCCGGTGAACGTAGTGGAACTCGGCGACCATGCCGTAGCCGCGTTCGCGCAGGCGGCGGTAGAGGTTCTCGGCGAGGCGGCCCAGTCGCGCGCCATCGAGCGCGGCGACGGCCGCGTACATCTGCTCGCGCCAGCTCCAGAAGTCGTCTTGCCCGGCCTCGCCGGCGGCCCCGACGCGCTGCTCGGCGAGCCCGGCGATGCCGTGCTGGAACGCGTGGCAATGGGCATCGGGGACCGCGGGGACGAGCAGGTCGACAGGGCGCATGACCCCGGGGGCGGGCGCCGGACGCTCGTCGCCGCTGTCCGGTCGTTCGCCGGCCGCTGCGCTGCCGTCGACGACTGCAGTGATCCGCCCGGCGCGGTCGAGCACGACGATCAGGTTCTCGCGCCAGCCATCGCGCGTGAGGGTCCAGCGGGCTTGCAGAGTCGTCATCGTCCCGATCCGGTGTCGGGTCCATGATAGGCGCCGCCGATCGGTGTCCCTGCGAGCGGTGACGCTTTGCTGACGGGCCGGACCTGCTGGAGTCGGTGGCAGCGTATCGGGCAAAATGCCAGCCGGACGGTGATGCCTCGCTTACCCTTGGGGCCCGTAGCCGAGGGGGATCGATCCGAACGTGCTCACCTGGCTTGTCTGCGCCCTCGTCGCACTGGCCGCGGTCCTGACCCTTCTACCGCTCAGCCGGTCCGAGCAGTGGTGGGTCCGGCTCTGGGACTTTCCACGGCTGCAGATCGCCGTCGGCGCGATCCTGGGCGCAGCGCTGGCGCTCGGCCTGCCGCTGGAGCCGGTGGCGCTGGCCTGGCCGGTGGCCGGCGTCGCGCTCGCCTGCGCCGCCTACCAGGCGATCTGGATCCTGCCGTACACGCCGTTGTGGAAACGCCAGGTTCGCCGCTCGGGCGGCGCAGACGACGCCCCACGGCTGCGGATCCTGGTCTCCAACGTGCTGATGACCAATCGCGACTCGAGTCGCCTGCTGGCCCAGATCCGCGCCAACCGACCCGACGTGGTGGTGACGCTCGAGACCGACGCCTGGTGGCAGCAGGAACTCGACGCGCTGGCCGACGACTATCCGAATGCGCAGCGCTGCCCGCTGCCCAATCTCTACGGGATGCATGTCTATTCGCGCCTGCCGTTGCTCGATGGCCGTACCCAGTTCCTGATCGATCCCGCGATCCCGTCGATGCACATGCTGGTCGAACTGCCGACCGGCGATCGCGTCCGGCTCCACTGCCTCCACCCGATGCCCCCGAGCCCGACGGAGAAAGACGAGTCGACTGAACGCGATGCCGAACTGGTCGTCGTCGGCCGCAGCGTGGCCCGGGCGTCGCTGCCGGTGATCGTGACCGGGGACCTCAACGACGTCGCCTGGTCGAGGACGACGCGGCTGTTCCTCAAGGTCAGCGGCCTGCTGGACCCGCGGCGTGGCCGCGGCATGTACAGCACCTTTCACGCCGGCAATCCACTCGTTCGCTGGCCGCTGGATCACGTCTTTCACAGCAACGACTTCCTGCTGTCGTTCATCCAGCGCCTGCCGGCCATGGGATCGGATCACTTTCCCATCCTGTTCGAGCTGGTCCTGAGCCCGCGCGCCGGCGCGGCGCAGCAGAGCCTGGACGGCGACTCCGCAGATCAGGCCGAGGCGCAGGAGAAAGTCGAGGACGCAGACGCCGAAGACGTGCACGTCCATGCGCCGGGGGAACCGAAGGTTGCCGGCCGGTAAGATAGGTCGATGCAGGTCGATACGCTGATCGAGCACTGTAGGCTGGCGACGATGACCAGCGGCGCGGACGATGGCTGCGCCGTCCTGGTCGATGGCGCGCTTGCCGTGCGTGACGGCCGGATCGCCTGGGTCGGCCGGCGCGGCGACGCGACGGGGGTCGAACCGGCGCGGCGGATCGATGCCGGCGGGCGCTGGATCACGCCGGGTCTGATCGATTGCCACACCCACCTGGTCTACGGCGGTGATCGCGCCGCCGAGTTCGCGCTGCGGCTGCGCGGTGCCAGCTACGAGGAGATCGCCAAGGCCGGCGGCGGCATCGTCGCCACCGTCGCCGCGACCCGCGCGGCCGGCGACGAGGCGCTGCTCGAGGCTGCGTCCCGCCGGCTTGCCGCCCTCGAGCGCCGCGGCGTGACGACGATCGAGATCAAGTCGGGCTACGGGCTCGATGTTGCCACCGAGCTGCGGATGCTGGCCGTCGCCCGGCGGCTCGGCACGACGCACGCCGTGCGCGTTGCCACGACCTTGCTGGCGGCTCATGCGCTGCCCGCCGAGTACGCCGGCCGTGCCGACGACTACATCGACGAGGTCTGCGTCCCGCTCGTGGCCGAAGCGGCGCGCACCGGCCTTGCCGATGCCGTCGACGCGTTCGGCGAGACCATCGGCTTCACCGCGGTGCAATGCGCGCGCGTGTTCGCCGCCGCCCGCATAGCCGGCCTGCCGATCAAGCTCCATGCCGACCAATTGTCGAACCAGGGCGGCGCGGCGCTGGCCGCCGGGTTCGGCGCGCTGTCGGCCGATCATCTCGAGTACACCGACGACGGCGGCGTGGCGGCGATGGCCGCGGCCGGCACCGTCGCCGTGCTGCTGCCGGGGGCGTTCTACTGCCTGCGCGAGACGCGGCTGCCGCCCGTGGCCGCGCTGCGCGCTCACGGCGTGCCGATAGCGCTGGCCACCGATTGCAACCCCGGGTCGTCGCCGGTGCTGAGCCCCCTGGTGACGATGAACCTCGGCTGCACGCTGTTCCGGCTGACCCCGGGCGAAGCATTGGCCGGGTTCACCGTCCATGCGGCGCGGGCATTGGGAATGAGCGACCGGATCGGGAGGCTTGCGCCCGGGCTCGCAGCCGACCTCGCGTTCTGGGACGTCGACCGGATCGAGTCGCTGGCCTACTTGATCGGCGATGAACCGCTGGCGGCGCGATGGCGCGACGGGCGCCCCGTTCAGACGCCCAGCGCCCGCCTCGGGTCGAACGCGACGTCCCTGGCCATCGCTTCGTAGAGTTCGCGCGCCCGTGGCGTATCGGCCGGCGGCGCCACGATCTCGATCGTCAGATAGAAATCGCCTGGCGGCTCGCCCGGCAAGCCCCGCCCCTTCAACCGAAGTTTGCGGCCCGGCTGCGAGCCCTTTGGTACCGAGACCTCGACGACGCCGGTCGGGGTCGGCGCCTTGACCGTCGCCCCGAGCGCTGCTTCCCAGGGCGCGACCGGCAGGGTCAGATGCAGGTCGCGGCCGTCGACGCGGTAGAGCCGGTGCGGGGCGAACTCGACCTCGAGCAGCAGGTCGCCGGCCTGGCCGCCGCCGAAGCCGGGGCCGCCCTGGCCGGCAAGCCGGATCCTCTGTCCTTCGCGGATGCCCTTGGGAATCCGGACCTGCAGTTCGCGCATCCGGTCGCGGCGCCCGCCCTGGTCGTCGAGCTCCGGCACACGCAGCGACACCGAGCGGGTCGCGCCGGTAAAGCTGTCGTCGAGATCGATCTTGACCCGTGCTTCGTGGTCCTGGCCTCGTCCGCGAAATCCTTCGCTGCCGCGGCTGCCCATCCCGCCACGGCTGCGGCCGAACAGCGAACTGAAGAACTCGCTGAAATCCGAGGAATCGCCGAAATCGCTGGAGTTCGTACGCCGGAACGTGGTCCCCTGGCCCCAGCCGGGCGGCGGACGGAACGACTGGCCCTGCTGCCAGTCGGGGCCGAGCTGATCGTAGGCCGCCCGCTTCTCGGCGTCCTGGAGGACCTCGTTGGCCTCGTTGATCTCCTTGAACCGGACCTCGGCGTCCTTCTCCTTGCTCACGTCCGGATGGAACTTGCGCGCCAGCTTGCGATAGGCCTTCTTGATGTCGGCCGCGCTGGCGTCGCGGGCGACGCCCAGGATCTTGTAGTAGTCCTTGAATTCCACTGTCATCGGTCGGTGGCGGCGCCTTTCGTTGTCACCGACGTACGGTCAACGGCCATTGGGAGAATCCATCCGCCGGCGCGGCGGGCTCGACGGAACGACGGCACGGTGCGCCGCCGGTCCGGACCCGGGCGTCTGCCCGCCGGATTCTGCCTGCTCGGCGGCATCCGGCGACGGGGAGCGGTCAGTCGTCGTCGCGCCGTTGGCGAAAGCGCCGTCCTCGGCCGATCGCTCGGCCGAACCCTCCGGTGCATCGACCTGCCCGGCGATCGGCTCGAACGCCACGCCGAGCGCATCGTCGACGGTCTCGAGCCAGATGATCTCGAGCTGCTCGCGCGCCGTCGCCGGGATGTCGTCGAGATCGCGCCGATTCCTTGCCGGCAGCATCACCGTGTGAATGCCGGCCCGCAGCGCCGCCAGCACCTTCTCGCGAATGCCGCCCACCGGCAGCACCAGGCCGCGCAGGCTGATCTCGCCGGTCATCGCCAGATCGCTTCGCACCGGCCGCTCGAGCGCCATCGACGCGAGCGCGGTGAACATCGCCACGCCGGCGCTCGGTCCGTCCTTCGGGATCGCGCCGGCCGGGACGTGGACGTGGACGTCGGACTTGAGCAGCGCCTCGCGATCGACACCCATCGACTGGGCGTGGGTCTTGACCAGGGTCAATGCCGCCTGCGCGCTCTCCTTCATCACGTCGCCGAGCTGGCCGGTCAGGATCAGCCGCCCCGACCCGGGTGACGGGCTGGCTTCGATGAACAGGATGTCGCCGCCGACTGGCGTCCAGGCAAGGCCGGTAGCGACGCCGGCCAGGCCGGTGCGCAGCGCGATCTCGCTCTCGAAGCGCCTGGGCCCAAGAATCCGCTCGACAGCGGCCGAATCGATCGTGATCGCTGCGGTCGCGCCGCCGTCACTGCGTGCGCCAGCCGTGTCGTCGCCATCCGCGCCACTGTCAGCGGCGGCCGCCCCATCCCCGTCCTCGCCTCCTGCCACGCGCATCGCCACGTGGCGCAGGATGCTGCCGATCTCCCGTTCGAGACTGCGAACGCCGGCTTCACGGGTGTAGTCGGCGATCAGGGTCTCGATCGCCTCGTCGCTGATCGTTGCCGCCGATTCCGGCACGCCGTTGGCCTCGCGCTGCCGCGGGACCAGGTAGCGACGTGCGATCTGCAGCTTCTCCTCGAGCGTGTAGCCGGGAAGCTGGATGATCTCCATCCGGTCGCGCAGCGGTCCGGGCACGCCGTCGAGCGTGTTGGCCGTGGCGATGAACAGGATCCGGGACAGGTCGTACGGCTGCGCGAGATAGTTGTCGCGGAACGTCGAGTTCTGTTCCGGGTCGAGCACCTCGAGCATCGCGGCCGCCGGATCGCCATGGAACCCGGCGCCCATCTTGTCGATCTCGTCGAGCAGGACCACGGCATGGTTGGTCCCGGCCTTCTTGACCGCCTGGAGTATGTTGCCCGGCAGCGCCCCGACGTAGGTGCGGCGATGGCCGCGGATCTCGGCCTCGTCGTGCACGCCGCCCAGGCTCACGCGCGCGAACGCGCGGCCGGTCGCGCGGGCGATACTCTGCCCGAGCGAGGTCTTGCCGACGCCGGGAGGTCCGGCGAAGCAGAGGATCGGACTCTTGCCTGCCGGATTGAGCTTGCGCACGGCCAGGTATTCGAGAATCCGCTTCTTGATCTTCTCGAGCCCGAAATGGTCCTCGTCGAGGATCTCGCGCGCCCGCTTCAGGTCGATCGGCGCCGGCGGCGGCGACCGCCACGGCAGTTCGGTCAGCCAATCGAGATAGGTGCGCAGCGACGAGTACTCGGCCGCCTGGTCGGGCATCTGCGACAGCCGCTTCAGTTCCTTGCGGGCGTGCGCGAGCACCGGCTCGGGCATGCCGGCGTCCTCGATCGCCTCGCGCAACTGGGCAATCTCGGCCTCGTTGCCGCCGGATTCGCCCAGTTCCTTCTGGATCGTCTGCAGCTGCTCGCGCAACAGCATCTCGCGTTGGCGCTCGTTCATCCGCTGGCCGGTCTGCTGGCCGATCTCGTTGCTCAGCTTGAGCACGTTGATCCGGTGCGCGAGATGGCCGAGCACGGCATCGATCCGCTGCTTCAGGTCCACCGTCTCGAGCAGATGCTGCTTGGTCGGCGGCTCGAGATCCATCAGCCCCGAGACGAAGTCGCAGAGCTGACCGGGGCGCGAGATCGCCTGCGCCGTCGCCGCCAGCTCGGCCGGAGCCTGCGGCAGCAATTGCAGCACCTCGGTCACGCGCTCCTTCAGCTGGAGCATCCGCGCCTCGATCTCGGTCTCGCGCGTCTTCGCGGCGGCGCTGCTGCGCTCGTCGGCTTGATCGGTCGAGTCATCCTCGCCGATCGGCGCCTCGAGGTATTCGACCCGCGCGACGAGGTGGCCGTAGCCCGGCAGCAGTTCGAGGATCCGGAACCGGCGCTCGCCGCGCGCGACGACGTGATGCGTGCCGTCGGGCGTCGTCAGATAGCGCAGGATCGACGCTTCGGTGCCGACCTCGTAAAGGTCGTCGGCGCCCGGTTGTTCGGTCTCGGGTTTGCGCTGCAGGACGATGCCCACGCGTCGTTCCTGGCGGGC
>JBEVJQ010000466.1:0-4189 GCA_040510055.1 Burkholderiaceae bacterium
ACGGCACCGCGGCGATGGTCGCCAGCGCCGTCGCCTCGGCCGGGATGGACGGGCTGTTCGACCACCTGCTCAGCGTCGACAGCGTGCGGCGGTTCAAGACAGCGCCCGAGGCCTATGAACTCGGACCGGCCGCATTCGGCTGCGCGGCCGGCGAGATCCTGTTCGTCTCGTCCAATGGCTGGGATGCGTGCGCTGCGACCTGGTTCGGATACACGACGCTGTGGGTCAATCGCGCCGGGTTGCCGCTGGAGCGGCTCGGCGTCAAGCCGAGCGCCGAGGGGCGGACGCTCGACGACGTGCTGGGATTCGTGGATGGGGCCGCGGTCGGCGCTTGACGGTTCGCGGCGGGTCGCGGCGGGTCGCAGCGGGGCTAACTGGCGCTGGGTGCGGAACGCTTCGCGCGCGTCTCCCTGAGCGTGCGCTTGCCGGCAGCGGAGCGCACGGCGCTGCGCTTGCCCGGCTCGGCGTGCCGGCCCTCTGTCGCCGAGGCCGCTACGGTGGTAGCGGTGAGGTCCCCGGCCACGAGGTCGTCGGCGGCGTCGGGCCAGCTACCGGCCATCGCCCGGTAGAGGTCGATCGCGTAGCCGAGCCGCGCCTGGCGAATCCGGATCACGTCGAGTTCGGCCGCGAACCGTGTGCGCTCCGCATCGAGCCATTCGAGGTAGCCGGAATAGCCGCCCTCGAACCGCGAGCGGGCAAGCCCTGCTGCTTCGCGGGCCGCGTCAGCGCGCTCGAGTACCTCCTTCTCCGAAACCTGTGCGGCGCTGGCCGAGACCAGTGCGTTCGACACTTCCTGGAAGGCGGTCTGCAGCGTCCCCTGGTAGGACGCGACGAGCTGGCGCTCGCGCGCCTCGGCCTGCGCGCTACGCGCTGCAAGCGCGCCACCGTTGAAGATCGGCGCCGCGAGTCCGAAGCCGATGTTCCAGATCCGCGTCCCCGATTCGAGCAGCGTCGATAGCGACATGCTCTGGTGTCCCAGCCCGCTGGTGAGCGATATCGACGGCAGCATCGCCGCCCGGGCGATGCCGATCGCGGCATTGGCAGCGACGAGGTCCTCTTCGACCAGGCGCACGTCGGGCCGGCGCGCCAGCAGCGTCGACGGCATCCCCGGCGGCGGCACCGGCGGCACCGGTAGCCGCGACAACGGATCGTCGACCCCCTCGCTGGGGACGAGCGCGCCCGGCTCGCCCGTCAGCCGTGCGAGCTGGTTCTGGGCGATGCCCCGTTGACGCTGCAGTTCGCGCAGCTGCACGGCGGCGTCGGCGCGCAGGCCGCGCGCCTGGTTGAAGTCGAGCGACGACGACGAACCACCCTCGAGGCGCAATTTGACGACGCGCAACTGCTCGTCGCGCGAGTCGACGGTCCGCTCGGAAAACCGCACCTGCTCGTCGAGCGCCCGCAGGTTGACGTAGGTCTGGACCACTGTTGCGGCCACCGTCAACCGGGTGACATCGGCGGCATGGCGGCTGCCGACGGCACCGGCCCGAGCGGCCTCGCGGGTGCGCCGCATCCGCCCCCAGAAGTCGATCTCGTAGTCCGCCGCGACCGAGATGCCGAGGAAGTTCCCGGTCCGAAAGCCCGTGGACGACAGCAGGAACGGCTGGCGTCCGCGCTGCGCCGAGCCGCTGGCATTGACCTGGGGCCACGAGCCACCGACGGCCTCGTCGTAGGCGGCATCGGCTTCGTCGATCCGCGCCATCGCCGCGAGCACATTGGTGTTGTACGACAGCGCCCGCGCGACCAGGCGGTCGAGAATCGGGTCGTTGAATCGCCGCCACCACTCGACCTCGAGCGTCGTCGGCTCGTTGCCGGTGGCATCGAGGAAGCGATCAGGTAGCGGCTGCTCCGGACGCTGGTAGTCGGGGCCGACGGTCATGCAGCCGGCGAGCGCGACGACGAGGGTCACGCCCGCCAGGAGTCGCGCCAGCATGGGATCGACTCGATTGCCCGCCGCTGGCGCCATCACGAGATTTCCTCGGACGTGCGTCGATGGCCGTGTTCCTCCCGTGGCTTGCGGGTCAGCAGCGAGAAAAACAGGGGGACGAAGATCGGCGCAACGAAGGTGGCGACGATCATCCCGCCGACGACGCCGGTCCCCATCGACTGGCGCGCCGCGGCGCCAGCACCGGTCGCGACGGACAGCGGCAGCACGCCGAAGACGAACGCGAGCGACGTCATCACGATCGGCCGGAACCGCAGCCGCGCCGCTTCGAGCGCGGCGTCGACGGCGCTCTTGCCCTCCTGCATGCCCTGCATCGCGAACTCGGCAATCAGGATCGCGTTCTTGGCCGCCAGCCCGATCAGCACGACCAGCCCGATCTGGAAATAGATGTCGTTCTCGCGCCCGCGAAGCCAGACGGCTGCCAGCGCGCCGATCAGCGCGAACGGCACGGCCATCACCACGGCCAGCGGAACGCCCCAGCGCTCGTACATCGCCGACAGGATCAGGTAGACCATGACGATGGCGAATCCGAAGGCGAAGATCGAAGCCTGGCCGGTACGCTTTTCCTGGAACGCCTGTCCGGTCCACTCGATGCTGTAGCCATCGGGCAGCGCCTCGCGACCGACGCGCTCGACCGCGGTGATGGCCTCGCCCGAGCTGAATCCGGCTTTGGCCGCTCCGATCACCTTGGCCGCGATATAGCCGTTGAAGCGTTGGATCTGCTCGGCCCCGATCACGGGGGTCGACGTGAGCAGGGCCGACAGCGGGATCATCTGGCCGCTGGTCTGCGACCGGACGTGCAGCCGCCCGATATCGTCGGGCTGGGACCGGAACCGGGCGTCGGCCTGCATCGTGACCCGATAGGTGCGGCCCGAGCGGTTGAAGTCGTTGACGTAGAGCGAGCCCAGTTGCGCCTGCAAGGCCAGGAATACTTCGTTGACCGAGACACCGAGCGAGATCGCCTTCTGACGGTCGACCTCGACGTGCAGTTGCGGGACCGTCGGGCGATAGAACGTCTGCACCTGGGGCGAGATCACCGGATCCTTGCCGAGCGCCTGCATGAACTCGTTGGTGACTCGTGACAGCCGCTTCGGATCGGGATCGGCGCGGCCCTGGACGTAGACCTCGAAGCCGCCCGCGATCCCCAGCCCCTGGATCGGCGGCGGGTTGAACGCGAAGGCGATGCCGTCGGGCAATCCGAAGCCCATGCCGTTGACCTGCTGGACCATTTGTTCGGCCGTCTGCTCGCGTGCCCCCCAGTCCTTCATCGGCATGAAGATCGTGGCCGCGCTGCTCTTCGAACCGTTGCTGAGCAGGTCGAAGCCGTTGACGATGAAGAAGTTCTTCAGCGCCTGGTTGTCGGCCATCTGTCCGCGCAGCCGCTCGGTGGTCGCTCCGGTACGCTCGAGGGTGGCGCCGTCGGGGAGCTGGACCGAGGCGATGATGTAGCCCTGGTCCTCGGGCGGCACGAAACTGCCGGGGATGATCTGCAACAGGTACCAGGATCCCGCGAACACCGCGACGAAGGCCAGCATCGACAGCCAGCGGAACCGCAGCACCAGCCGGGTAGTCTTGAGAAACAGCCGGGTCACCCAATCGAAGAAGCGATTGAACGGCCTGAACATCCGCTGTCCGATCGTCGGCTTGTGGTCCTCGGCGCCCTTCAGCAGCAGCGCCGCGAGCGACGGGGTCAAGGTCAAGGCGACGAAGCCCGACAATACGACCGCAATGGTCACGGTGACGGCGAACTGCCGATAGAGCTGGCCGGCCAGCCCGCCGAGGAACGCTACCGGAATGAATACCGCCGACAGCGACAAGACGATGCCGATGACGGCCCCCTGGACCTCGCGCATCGCCTCGACTGCGGCATCGAACGGTTTCATCCTCTCGACGCGAATCAGCCGCTCCACGTTCTCGAGGACGACGAGGGCATCGTCGACGACGATGCCGATCGCCAGCACCATGGCGAACAGCGTCAGGGTGTTGATCGAGAACCCGACGATGTAGAGGCCGGCGAAAGTACCGATCAGAGAAACCGGAACCGCCAGCATCGGGATCAGGGTCGCGCGCCAGCTCTGCAGGAAGACGAACACCACCAGCAGCACGATTGCTGACGCCTCGATGATCGTCACCATCACCTCGTGGATCGAGGCCGAAACGAACAGCGTGGTGTCGTACGGGATCAGGTAGTCGACGCCTTCGTTGAAGCGTTTCTTCAGCTGCTTCATTGCCGCCTTGACGGCGTCG
>JBEVJQ010000467.1:0-2686 GCA_040510055.1 Burkholderiaceae bacterium
GGAAATGTTCTACAAGTGCGTCTGTGCGGCCGATGCGGTCGCGTCGCGCGTCAACTACGAGCGCTGGGTCGAGTTGTCGGTGTTCAACGCGGCCCGCCCGATCGCCGGCGAGCGCGGTGCCTATCTGCGCGAGCGCCGCGATGCGCCGTCGCTGATGCGGGCCTACCGCGAGGTCCAGGCCAGCGCCTACAAGAGCTGCTTCATCAGGGCACCCGAGCGCTGAGAGGGGCGCAGGCCGCGGATGGCTCCCGTGCGCCGCCTCGCGAACTGCGCCGGCTGCGTCGCGACGCGACCGAGGATCGCGCTGATCGCGGCCATGGCCGCATTCGTCGCCTCCGGCGCGCCGGATCCGGCTCCGGCCGCGACATCATTCGAACTGACTGAAGTCGCCCCGGGCGTGGCGGTCCATCGCGGCGCGATCGCGGTTCCCGATGGCGGCAATGCCGGCGACGTCGCCAACCTCGGCGTCGTGATCGGCTCGCGCTGCGTGGCGGTGATCGACAGTGGCGGCAGCACCGCCGTCGGCTCGGCGCTGCGCAAGGCAATCGGCGCCCGGACGGCCACGCCGGTCTGCTATGTCATCAACACTCACGGCCACCCGGACCACATCCTCGGCAACCGCGCCTTTCACGCCGCGGACGGGCCGCAGTTCGTCGGCCATGCGCGACTGGCCCCGGCGATGGCCGCGCGTGGAGCCCACTATCTCAATGCTGCCCGCCGCGACATCGGCGCGGCCGGGGGCGAATTCGAACTGGTGGTACCGACCATTGCCGTCGGCGACCGGCTGGAACTCGACCTCGGCGACCGCCGGATCGAACTCCAGGCATGGCCAACATCCCATACCGACCAGGATCTCACCGTGTTCGACCCGGTCACCGGCACGATCTTCCTCGGCGATCTGGTGTTCGACGAACACCTGCCGGTGCTAGACGGCAACCTCGAGGGCTGGCTGGCCGCGCACGATCGGTTGGCCACCCTGCCCGTCAGGCTCGCCGTCCCGGGCCATGGCCAGCCCGGCGACCTGAAGCCCCTGCTCGAACGACAGCGCCGCTACCTCGTGGACTTGCGCGACCAGGTCCGCGCCGCGATCAGGCGGCGCGAACCGCTGGCGGCGACGGTCGAGTCGCTGGGCACTTCGCCGGGTCCGTCCGGTGGCGGAAAGTGGGCGCTGGTCGACGAGTTCCAGCGCCGCAATGTCACGGCCGCCTACGCCGAACTCGAATGGGACGATTGACGGCGCCGGCGCCGCCAAGCGCCGCCGTGCCGCGCTGTCGCTCGCGGCGTGATCGGACTAGCATTGAAGTCGGAGGCCGAATCGAAGCCGGAGAGGCCGAATCGAAGCCGGCGAGGCCGTTTTGAAGCCGGTACCGGATCGAAGCCGGAGAGGCCGAATCGAAGTCGGAGACCGGATTGAGCCGGCGAGACCGGGTCGGAGGCGGATCGGAATGGAACGGAGCGAGCGTCCAGTCGAATTGCACGTTGGGGGCGGAAGGCACGCCGGGCCCGGAAGGCGCGCGGGGTCCGCGGCCGCGGCGATGGTTGCGGCTGCAATCACCGTGATGCTCGTCAGCACGGCGCTGCCAGCCGCGGCCCAGCAGGTCGCAGACACGCAGGGCAGCGATGCCGCCGATCCGGAGGCCAGCCCGACCTGGCAAAAGGTACGGGTCAGCCTGTTCCAGTCGCGCTCGATCGATACCGACGCCAGCAACGTCGTCGCGCTCGAGTCGCCGAGCCGGGCGGTAGATGCCGCCGTGGTCCCGATCGGCATTCGTGCCCGATTCGACCAGAGCGAATCGCGCTACATCGACAAGCTCTACCTGATCGTCGACAAGAATCCATCGCCCATCAGCGCCGTGTTCAGGCTGTCGCCGCTCTCGGGTCGGGCCGATATCGAAACCCGGATCCGGGTCGAGGAGTACTCGTTCATCCGCGTCGTGGCCGAACTGAACGACGGCAGCCTGCACATGGCCACACGCTTCATCAAGGCATCGGGCGGCTGCTCGGCACCGGTCGGGCGCGATATGGCGCGGGCCATGGCCAACCTCGGGCGCTGGAAGCTGCGGCTCGAGGGTGAGCCGCAGGCTGGCAGACCGCTGCAGGCGCAATTGATGATCAGCCATCCGAACGAATCGGGACTGGCGATGGATCAGTTGACGCGGACCTACGCATCGCCGCACTTCGTCCGGCAGGTCGAAGTCAGCTACGCCGGCCAGCTCGTGCTGTCGGCCGACATCGACTTCTCGATCAGCGAGAACCCGAACTTCCGGTTCTGGTTCACGCCGCGCGACCGGGCCGGCGATCTGGAGGTGAAGTTCGTCGACAACAGGGATCTGGCATTCGAAGGGTCGGTCGCCGTCGGCCCCGGAGGGCGATCCGAAGGCGGTTCCGCCGATCCGCGCTGACAGCGCTTTCGCCACGGCGCGACGCCTGGCCGGAGCCCGGTTCGCCGCCGTCGGCCGCCGCTCTGCTGCCGCCCTGCTCACCCTGGCGTTGCTCCCGGGCGTCATCGGAACAGCAGCGCGTCCCGCCCGGGCCGAGGGACCGCTGACCGTCAGCGAGATCGCGCCCGACGTCTTCGTGATCGGCGGGCAACCGGCCGATCCGGCTGCGAGCAACGAGGGGCGAACCGGCAACGTCGCGTTCGTTGTCGGACCGGCCGGAGTGCTGGTCTGGAACAGCGGGACGT
>JBEVJQ010000468.1:0-10371 GCA_040510055.1 Burkholderiaceae bacterium
GCGGCGATGGCACCGAGTCCGATGCTCGCGCCGAGCAACGCTCCGGTCTTCATCCGATGCATGATCTCGAGCCCGTCACGCGACAACGTCTTGCCGACCGAATCGAGATCGATCGATTGCCCACCAGCCATCCCGTTGGCGCCCGACGCACGCGCCAGGCGCCCGATCATCGCCGCCAGCGCTGCCGGCCCCGACCGGGGGGCGCAGTCTCGCGCCGACTTCTCCCAGCCGTCGATCAGGCTCTCGAAGGCAGACGTCTGCAACGCATCGCCGGCCAGCAGCGCCTGCGCCTCGCCGAAGACGCGATGCGTCGTCGGCCGCCCGCGACGCAGGTCGTCGTCGTCCATGCACGGCAGGTCATCGTGGATCAGCGAATAGGTGTGGATCAATTCGACGGCGCTGGCGCAACCGTCGAGCAACGGTTCAGGCGCATCGCCCAACTGCCCGGCGGCGTGTACCAGCAACGGGCGGATCCGCTTGCCACCGGCCATCACCGCGTAGCGCATCGCCCGCGCCAGTACCGGAGCCGAGCCCGCGCTGCGCGCAAGCGAATGCTCGAGGGCGGCATCGACGCGCGAACGGACGGAGGCTACCCAGGCGGCCATCGACAGCGACTCGTCGGTCCGGGCGAGAACCGTGACGCTCAACGGTCGCCACCGTCGCCGTCAGCCGACGACTCGCCTTCGTATGGTTGCAGCAGCCCGGCCTCGAGCACGCGAACCTTCTGCTCGACGGCGGCCAGTTGCTCGCGGCAGAAGCGGACCAGGTCGACTCCCCGCTGATAGGCGGCCAGCGATTCCTCGAGCGCGAACCGGCCGTCCTCCATCCGCTCGACCAGCGATTCGAGCTCGGCCACAGCCGCCTCGTAGTCGGGCGCGACCGGTGTGCCGTCGCCGCCGACCAGGCCGTGACTCGTCGCCGCACCGGTGCCTATCGGCGTGCCGCCGCCAGCCACGGTATCGCCGGCCGTCGCGGAATATCCCGCCGTCGCCGTGGCGCCGGCAAGCGCTGCCCCGTCAGCCGACGGACGCCCGGCCACAGCTCCCGTCGCTGTGCCTTGCATCGTGGTCCGAGTCTCGTTCATCGGTTGCACCGGGTCATCGTCTCACTGGTCATCGTCTGTGGTTTGTTCGCCTGCAGGCCCCGGGTCTCGTTTCCGACCGTTGCCCCATCACTTGATTCTAGTCGAGGGGCCCGCACATCCCTCGATCGGGCCCGCAACCGGCGCATGGCTGTCCACCGGTACCGGAATAGACGCAGCCCCGCAAGGGCGCGGACGGTCGCCCCGCCGATTTGCGGGTACACTGCCCCTCCCAGCTTTTCGGGGCATTTGCCAGGTCTTCGGAGGGAATGGGTTCATGTCGGATATCGGACGTGAGGCACATCTCAGGCCATCTGCAGCACAGCTGCCAGCGTCGGCCTACTTCGATGAAAGTCTCTACCGACGGGAGATCGAACTCCTCTTCAAAAACGGTCCGGGATATCGCGGTCATTCGCTGATGGTCCCCGAGGCCGGCGATTACCACGCCCTGCCGGCAGAACGCGGCGGTCGCGTCCTGGTCCGCGATGCGCAACTGCCGGGATCGCACGGCGGCGCTAAGCACGGCGGCGCTAGGCACGACGGTGGTTCGCGAGACGCAAGCCCCGGCTCCGTTCGCTTGCTGTCCAACGTCTGTCGCCATCGCCAGGCGATCATGCTCCAGGGCCGGGGCAATACCGATTCGATCGTCTGCCCGCTGCATCGCTGGACCTATGACCTCAAGGGACAGTTGCTCGGCGCGCCCCATTTCGCCCAGCAGCCCTGCCTGAACCTGCCATCGAGTCGTCTGCAATCGTGGCAGGGGTTGCTGTTCGAAGGGCCGCGCGATGTTGCAGCCGACCTGGGGTGCCTGGGTGTGCGCGACCGGTTCGACTTCTCGGGCTATCGGCTCGACCACGTCGAGGTCCATGAATGCCCGTACAACTGGAAGACGTTCATCGAGGTCTACCTCGAGGACTACCACGTCGAACCGTTCCATCCGGGCCTCGGCCAGTTCGTCAGTTGCAATGACCTGCAATGGGAGTTCGACGACTGGTATTCGGTGCAGACCGTTGGCATCAATCGCGCGCTCAAGCGTCCCGGCACGCCGGTCTACCAGCGCTGGCACGACCAGATCCTGCGCTTCAACGACGGCAGGCTGCCCGACTACGGGGCGATCTGGCTGACCTACTTCCCGAACCTGATGGTCGAGTGCTATCCGAACGTCCTCGTCGTCTCTTCGCTGGTGCCGCGCGGTCCACGGCATACGACCAACGTCATCGAGTTCTACTATCCCGAGGAAATCGTCTGGTTCGAGCGCGAGTTCATTGATGCCGAGCGCGCTGCCTACCTCGAGACGGCAGCCGAGGACGACGAGATCGCGGTCCGGATGGATGCCGGACGCCAGGTGTTGGTCGAGCGCGGCACCGATCAGGTCGGCCCGTACCAGAGCCCGATGGAAGACGGCATGCAGCATTTCCATGAATACCTGCGGCGCGAGCTCGGTGCGGCCGTCGCGCCCACGGCCGTTGGCGGTCGATGAAGCGCTGGACGACGGTCGTTTCCGCCTCCGAACTGGCGCGGCATATCGATGACTGCGTCGTGATCGACTGCCGGCATGACCTGTTCGATTTCGCCGCCGGGCGCCGCGGCTATGACGAAGGCCATATCCCGTCGGCGCGGTTCCTCGACATCGAAAGCGACCTGTCCGGGCCGAAGACCGGCAAGAACGGCCGGCACCCGATGCCCGAACGGTCGCAGATCATCGCGACCTTCCGTCGGCTGGGCATCTCCGACGACACCCAGATCGTCGCCTACGACGCGCAAGGCGGTCAGATGGCCGGCCGCATCTGGTGCCTCGCCCGTTGGCTGGGTCACGATGCCGTGGCCATCATCGACGGTGACATCCGCGCCTGGGAGGCTGCCGGCCTGCCCTTGACCCGCGACATCCCTGCCGACCCGGCGCAAGGCGCGCTGTCCGACCGGCCATCGCTGCTGGCGCTGGTCGAGGCCGACGAACTCTGGCGAAGGCTGCAGAGCGGCCAGTTGCTGCTGATCGACGCCCGCGCCCCCGAACGGTTCTGCGGCGTGACCGAACCGATCGATCCCGTCGCCGGCCATATCCCCGGCGCGGTCAATCGGTTCTTCGGCCACAACCTGCGACCGGACAATCGTCTGAAGCCGCCCGACGTCCTGCGCCAGGAGTTCGAGGCACTGCTCGCCGGTCGCGCGCCGAGCGAAGTCTTCCACCACTGCGGCAGCGGTGTCACCGCCTGCGCCAATCTGCTGGCGATGTCGTACGCCGGCCTCGAGGGCAGTGGCCTCTACGCCGGGTCTTGGAGCGAGTGGATAGCAGATCCGTCGCGGCCGGTCGCCACCGGCGGCTGAGGTCAGGCACGCCGTCGCATCGTTAGCGCCAACCCGATGTTGACCAGTGCCAGTGCCCCGGTGACGGTCCACGCGAGCGACCACCCGCCCGCAGTCGAGACCACGGCCGCCAGGACCGGCGGAATGATGAACTGACCGGTCGAGCTGCCCTGCTGCATCAGGCCGGTCGTCGTCGACACGGCCTGCGGCGTCGGCGCATAGCGATGGGTCAGGGCGAACAGCGTCCCCGGGATCAGACCTCCGACTGCCGAGAACGCCAGCACGGCGGCATAGCGCGCGGCGAACGGCAGGCCGCTGGCGAACAGGATCCACGCGCAGGCGAGCATCGTCAGCGACGCGATCAGCAACAGGCGGTGGGCCGCGATCCCTCGCTGCAGCAGCAGTCCCGAGCCGAAATTGCCGGTGACGTTGACCAGTGCACCGATCGCCGTCAACAACCCGGCCGTGGCGCTGGTAAGCCCCTGGCCGCGATAGAACGTCGGCAGGAATCCGAACACCGACATCCACTGGCCGGCATAGCAGGCGAAGGCGCCGGCCAGTAGCCAGCAGCCGGGACAGGTCAACGTCGCGATCACCAGCGGCGCGGCGCGGTGCTCGCCATCCGCTCCGGTCCGATGCGGCTGATCGGGCTCGACCCGGTGCCAGACGAGCGCGGCCAGGCCGAGCGGCAACAGCGTGAACGCCCACCACAGCGCGCGCCAGCCGACGGCATCGATCACGATCGGTCCGAGCAGCAGAACCAGTCCCATGCCGGTCGGCATGTAGCAGGCCCACAGGCCCATCGTCACCCGCAACCGGCGGCTGTCGACCATCCGACCGAGCAGTGCCGGGCCTGGCAGCACCATGGCCATGAAGCCGGCGCTCTCGACGGCGCGGCTCGCGAGCAACTGCGCGCCGCTGCCAGCCATGGCACCCAGCGCACTGCCGATCGCGGCGATCACCAGGCCGATCGCCATCACGCGGCGCTGGCCGAAGCGATCGGCCATCATCCCCGCGACGATGCCAGCGGCCATCAGCGCGACCTGGAACATCCCCAGCAGCAGGCCGCCCTCGACCAGCGACAGTCCGAAGTCACCGGAGAGCACGGGCAGCGCGATCGGGACCTTCCCGAGTTCGCCGCCGCCGACGATACCGACGGCGAGGATCAGCGCGACGCGGTTCTTGACCGTGGCCATCGAATCAGGACACGACAGCGCCAGGAATGCGCACCGGCGAACCCCGTGCGCTAGTGCGAGTGCGCCACGGCACCCGCGGCGGCGGCAACGGCGATGCCCAATGCCAGCAACGCAACCTGGCCGGCGCTGGTGCGTGCGGCGCGCTGCCGATGCATGTCTGGAACGAGGTCGGCCAGCGCGATATAGATGAAGCCGCTCGCAGCCAGCGCGATCACCGATGGCACCAGCGCTTCGCTCTGGCGCAGCATCAACCAGCCGAGCAGACCGCCGGCGATCGCCGACAACCCGGATACGAGGTTGTAGACCAGCGCCCGGCGCCGTGTCAGCCCGGCATTGATCAGGACGATGAAGTCGCCGACTTCCTGGGGGACCTCGTGGACCGCGATCGCCAGCGCCGTGGTCCAGCCGAGCGCCGGATCGGCGATGAAGGCCGCGGCGACCAGGACACCGTCGGCGAAGTTGTGGAACGCATCGCCGACGAGGATCAGCAGCCCGCCGGGGCCGGCTTCCTTGCGATCGTGGCCGTGATGATGAGCATGGCCGTCGCCCTCGTGATGATGGCTGTGACGCAGCAGCAGCGCCTTCTCGAGCAGGAAGAACGCGACGAACCCGCCCAGCAGCACCCACGCCACCCGGCGCCCGCCATAAGGCGCCGACGCGAACGCCTCGGGCAACAGGTTGAGCACCGCATTGCCGAGCAGCATGCCGACCGAGAAGCTGACCATCAGCGGGATCAGCCGGTTCTGCAGGCGGTAAGACAGCAGCGCGGCGGCCAGAACCGATGCGACACCCGAGATCAGGTTCGCCAGAGAGATATACAGTAGCGTCAGGGGACAGTTCCGGAGCGATGGGCCAGCGGGCCGGTGCCGCCGCCCAGGCATTCTATTTCACCGGCTGCGGTTGCCCGCGATGGTCGGCTCGGTGTCGGTCAGGCGCGGGCGCCGCCCGCCGAATCACACGGGAGACAGGAGTCGATGTCGAGCAGGGTTCTGATGGTCACGGGCGCCGGTCGCGGCATCGGCGCCGAGTGCGCACTGCAGGCCGCGCGTGCCGGCTATTCGGTCTGCGTCAACTATCGCAGCGACTCGCGGTCGGCCGCGGACGTCGTCGCGCGGATCGACGCGGCCGGCGGCAAGGCCGTGGCCATCGCCGCCGACGTCGGCCGCGAGGACGAGGTCACGGCCCTGTTCGCGCGCTGCGATCGCGAACTCGGTCGCGTCACGGACCTGATCAACAACGCCGGCATCGTCGCACCACCGTGTCGCGTCGATCAGTTCGACGGCGCACGGCTGCGTCGCGTCTTCGACACCAATGTCCTGAGCGCGTTCTACTGCGCCCGCGAGACCGTGCGCCGGGCGTCGACGCGCCATGGCGGCCACGGTGGCGTGATCGTCAACATCTCGTCGGTCGCCGCTGTGCTCGGATCGCCGAACGAGTATGTCGACTACGCGGCCAGCAAGGGGGCGATCGACACGATGACTCGCGGCCTGGCCAAGGAAGTCGCCGCCGAAGGCATTCGTGTCGTCGCGATCCGCCCGGGTCTGATCGAGACCGGGATCCACGAGGCGGGGCGGCTCGAACGGCTGGCGCCGTCGGTGCCGATGCTGCGCGCCGGAACGCCGGCCGAAGTCGCTCACGTCGCCGTGTTCCTGCTCAGCGCGCAGGCCAGCTACGTCACCGGCACGGTGATCGACGTCGGCGGCGGACGCTGACGTCAGAGTACCTCGTAGCAGGTGAGCCGCACGGCCTGCGCCTCACGCGCGCCCGTGGCGATCGCGACCACGCGGTTCAGCCATCCGTAGCGGGGATCACCGGTGTTGAACCGCGGCCGGGTCCGCATGTAGTAGCGGTCGGCGGCGACGGGTTCGCCGCGCATCAGCGCCGCGACGACGTCGGGCGGGCCGTGCCGGAGTCCGAGGTTGTGGACCTCGACCGTGGCACCGTCATGGGTCTCGATCGCATAGCGGGCATCGAGCTCGGCGCAGCCATCGGCGCGGACCGTCTGCCAGTCGGCGCCGATCGCGAGGATCCGGCCGGCGAGGCGCTCGCCCTCGACCTGACCGCCGACGATCGGGATGATCCGGAACCGACCGGCCGGCGCAGCGCCGGCTTCGACCGGAGCTGCCAGCTCGACGCGCAAGTCGCAGAGATGGCGCAGCGCCGGCGGAGCGAACGGGGTCATCGGAGCGGTCATCGCTCAGCCCTCGACCCGGCAGCGGGGCGTGCCGCCGTGTCGGACACTGGGTTCGACACCGTCAGCGAACGCCATAGCGCTTCGAGATCGCATCCCATTCGGCCGCCCCGACGCGGTTGAACCCTTCCTGCGGCGTCATGTCGGTTCCGGGCGAGGCGTGCCGTCCGAGCGACCGCGTCTCGGCCAGCACCCGGTCGCTGGTCGCCATCACCGCCTTGAACAACAGTCCGGGCAGGATCGCGACCCGGTAGCCCATCTGCCGCGCTTCGTCGAACGGCACCTCCGGCGTCTTGCCGCGCCAGACGAGGTTCAACAGGCACGGGCCTTCGACCCGCCTTGGGACGGCAGCGACCTCGTCGAGGTTCTGCGTCGCTTCGACGAAGGCGATGTCGGCGCCGACCGCCAAGGCTGCATTGGCGCGGGCGATGGCCTCGTCCAACCCCAGCATCGCGCGCGCGTCGGTGCGGGCGATGATGACGAAATCGGCATCGGTCCGGGCATCGACGGCGGCACGGATCTTGGTCAGGAACGCGTCGCGGTCGATCACGGTCTTGTTCTCGAGATGGCCGCATTTCTTCGGGAAGGACTGGTCCTCGATGTGCAATCCGGCGACGCCGCGCCGTTCGTATTCGCGGACCGTACGGACCACATTGAGTTCGTTGCCGAAGCCGGTGTCGGCATCGGCGATCAGCGGCAGCCCGATCGCCGCGGCGATCCGGCCGGCGTTGTCGGCCATCTCGGTCAGCGTGGTCAGGCCGTAGTCCGGGTAACCGAGCGCCGCCGCGGTGCCGGCACCGGTCATGTAGGCCGCAGCGAAGCCGGCGTGCACGATCAACCGGGCCGGGATGCAGTCATAGGCGCCGGGGGCGATGACCAGTTGCTCCGCTGCCAGCAGCGCGCGCAGCCGCGCCGGACCGCGCTGGCGGTCGCGGCCGTCGGAGCGCTCCGGCCGTGACGGTTGCTGGGCCTGATCGTCATCGGTTCGCGTCATGGGTCACCTGCTTGTCGGAAGCCCGCTTCGAGCGGAGTGGCGCGGCAGCCCGACCCGACGCAGGCATCCGCTTCGCCCGCCCTACTCTACCCGAACAGCGGCCCGGCCGGGCACGGCCAAACGGGTATGCTTGTCTTCCGTATAGCGCCACGGACGGCATCCGGCGTGGGTGGGCCGGCGATGACGCGAGACGCGACGGACAACAGGGATGACGGAGACCAGGGAGACGACGATGCATCAACCCCCGTTCCGCTACGACCATGTCGGGAGCTTCCTGCGGCCGGCCGAGCTACTGGCCAGGCGCGACGATCGTGCCCAGGGGCGTTGCTCCGCAACCGAGCTGCGTGAGGTCGAGGACCGCTGCATCCGCGAGGTCGTGGCGCGGCAGGAGGCCGTCGGCCTCAAGGGCATCACCGACGGCGAATTCCGCCGGACCTACTTCCACGTCGACTTCCTCGAGCAACTCGATGGCGTCAAGGTCGCCTATGGCGAGTTCTCGAATGCGTTCCGCAAGGACGACGGCACCCAGGTCGGGTTCAAGCCGCCGACGATGCACGTCGAGTCGCGGATCGGCCATGCGCGTTCGATCCAGGGCGCGGACTTCGAGTTCCTGAGATCGGTGGTCAAGCAGACCCCGAAGGTCTGCATCCCGGCGCCATCGATGCTCCACTTCAGGGGCGGCCGACAGGCGATCTCGACCACCGTCTACCCCGACCTCGAGACCTTCTACGACGACCTGACGGCCGCCTACCGCGACGAGATCGCCGACCTCGCCGACCGCGGCTGCCGTTACCTGCAGTTCGACGACACCAACCTCGCTTATCTCTGCGACCCCGAGATCCGGACCCGGACCGCCGAGCGCGGCGACGATCCCGACGCACTGACCCGGCTCTACTGCCGCCTCGTCAACGACGCGATCCGCGACAAGCCGGCCGATATGAAGGTCTCGATCCACCTGTGCCGCGGCAATTTCAAGAGCGCCTGGATCGCCAGGGGCGGCTACGAGCCGGTGGCCGAGATCCTGTTCAACGAGATGGACGTCGACGGCTTCTTCCTCGAATACGACGACGAGCGCTCCGGCGACTTCGCGCCGCTGCGCCATATGCCCAAGGGACCCAGGGTCGTGCTCGGGCTGATGAGTTCCAAGCATGCGGCGGTCGAGCCGGCCGACCTGATCCGCAACCGGATCGACGAGGCCTCGCGCTACGTCGCGCTCGAGCAGTGCGCGCTGTCGCACCAGTGCGGCTTCTCGTCGACGGCGCACGGCAACGACCTCACCGAAGTTGACCAGTGGCGAAAGCTCGAACGCTGCGTCGAGGTCGCCCGCAAGGTCTGGGACGACGCTTGAACCGGCCATGCTCCGCGACCACCTTGAGCCCGCCATCGTCCGCGACCGCGCCTGAGCCCGCCATGGTTCGGAACAACGCCTGAGCACACGATGGTCGATGCTGCCGATGCCCTCGAGCGACTACGCAATGGCAACCGTCGGTTCGTGGCCTCGCTCAGCAATCCCGATCGGACGCTGGCGCGGACATTGCGGCCCGAACTGATCGAGGATCACGATCCGTTCGCGATCGTTCTCGGCTGCTCCGACGCTCGCGTGCCGGCCGAGATCATCTTCGACCAGGGGCTGGGCGACCTGTTCGTCATACGCGTGGCCGGCAACATCGTCGCGCCCTCGCAGGTCGGCAGCGTCGAGTTCGCCGCCTCGCGGTTCGGCACCCGGCTGGTCGTCGTCCTCGGCCATTCGAACTGCGGCGCGATCCTCGCCACCATCGAGGAATTGAACCGCCCGCGAGAAGACCAGTCGCCGAATCTCGCCGCGATCGTCGACCGGGTCCGGCCGTCGGTCGAGACGCTGATGCGGATCGGCGTCGGCGGCGATCGCTCGACGCTGGTGCGGCACGCGGTCCGCGCCAACGTGGCGGCCTCGGTCGATCACCTGCGGCACGGGTCGGCGCTGCTCGAGCAGATGATCCGCGACGACGGCTTGAGCGTGGTTGGCGCGGAGTATTCGCTGCAGACCGGCGTGGTCACCTTCTTCGACGGCTGACAGCGGTGACTCAGTGACGGCCGAGACGACTCCGCCGGCGGCAGGGGATCGCATGCCGCGCTCCGGCACGACGGCAGCCACGCGGGCGACGATTCGCGCGATCGCGTTCGATGCCTACGGCACGCTGTTCGATGTCTATTCGATTGCCGCCCTGGCCGAGGAGTTGTTTCCCGGAGCCGGCCCGAGGCTCGCCGAGGGCTGGCGCGAACGCCAGATCGAATATTCGCGGATCCGCACGCTCTGCGATCGCTACCGCGACTTCTGGGGCGTGACCCGCGACGCACTCGAGTTCGCGTGCGAGCGGCTGGGACTCGAGTTGACGCCGACCGCAGCCGGCCGGCTGATGGGTCAGTACGCGCGACTGGCGCCGTTCCCGGAGAATCTCGCCGTGCTGCAGCGATTGCGCGCGCGCCGAATCCCGCTCGCGATCCTGTCCAACGGCACCGCGGCGATGGTCGCCAGCGCCGTCGCCTCGGCCGGGATGGACGGGCTGTTCGACCACCTGCTCAGCGTCGACAGCGTGCGGCGGTTCAAGACAGCGCCCGAGGCCTA